>CAVJZZ010000001.1:0-122993 GCA_963654295.1 Lachnospiraceae bacterium
TTGTACACCTGTGGCAGTCCTTCCTCGCTCAGTCCCGCCCACTTGTAGGCGTAGATGGCGTTATACTCGTTGCCGATGATGGGGTAAGCCGAAGGATAGTCGAGCTGCAGATAGTACACGGGCGCCTTCACGTTCACGTAGGTCACCTTATTCTTATTATAGGCGTAGGTCATGTTGGCGCGCCATGAGAAGTCCTTGGCACGGAGGATCTCGCCACTTAGGGTGATTTCCACACCTCTATTATACATCTTGCCGTTGTTGATGGTGTAGGTGCTGTAGCCCCATCCCTCGGTGGGGATACCCATGGTACTTGCCAAGAGGTCGGAACCTTTCTTGTCATAATACTCGATAGTACCAGTGAGGCGGTTCTTCAGCAGGGCGAAGTCTACGCCGATGTTGAATGTGTTGGTCTTCTCCCAACTCAAGTAGGGGTTGGCGCGAGATTGAATATAGCCCTGCGTGCCACCTACATGACTATTGCTGCTGTAGCTTGCCACCATGTAGGGAGCAGAACTCTTCGACACGTTTCCGGCGATACCGTCGGAGATGCGCAGCTTCAGATAGTTCACCCAGTCTACATGGAAGAAATCTTCTTTGCTGATAATCCAGCTGGCACCCACCGACCAAATGGGCTTGTTCTGATACTTGGAACTGGTGCCCCAGAGGTTGGAGCGGTCCCAGCGAAGACTTCCCGTCACGCTGTAGCGGTCGTCGTAGGTGTAGGCTGCGTTGCCATAGACAGACACGTAGCGGTTCACGTTCTCATAGCTGCCAGCCAAGGCACTCTCGGTCATACTGCTTCGTCCCAACACACTGCTCACGCCGCTCGTAAGCTGCGCATTGTTCACCATGGTAGAGGTGAGCATCTGTGAGTCGTAGTTGAAGAGTTTGCTGCGATGCAGCTCCTGCTTGTTCTGGATGGTCTCAGTGCCCAGGATGGCGGTCACGCTATGCACGTCGGCAAAAGTCTTGTCGAAGCTCAGCTGCTGACGGAAATTGTAGGCGGAGGTATACTGGTCGGTGCGGGTCAGGATGTCGCCATAGGGAATCACGTAAGTCACGGCATTGTCGCCCGAAGCCACGGCATAAGAGTTCACCGTGCTGCGCACTGTGGCAGAAGCCTTGTCTTGCAATGCCTCACCACGATAGGAAGCGCGCTCGTACTGGAAGCTGGCGGCATACTTCAAGAAGGGAAGAATTTGGATGTTCAGGCGGGCGAAGGTGCGCAGGGCCAACTCCTTGTTGGTGGTAATCTGACGATTCAGTTCGTCGAGGGGCGTGATGTCCATGTTATAAAGTCCATACTTACTGTAGGTACCCAGAGTGCTTGCGGTGAACCGTTCGCTCATGGGCTTGGTATAGTTGCTGCCATCGGCGTTTACAAGGTCGTCGTAGGGCAGGATGGAGTAGCCGGGAGAGAGCACGCTGTAGTTCTGCGTATCGTCCTCGCCGATCTTGAAGTAGGCACCCAAGTCGAGCGAGAGCCACTTGGTGAAGTTGGTGCTGTTGCTAAGGTTCAAGCCCAACGACTGGTTGTTGGAGTACTTGTCCTCCAAAGTGTTGTACTTATAGGTGACGGATGCCTTGAAGAGATTGTTCACCGAGTTGTTCACCACATTCACATTGTACTGCTGATAAAGAGGATCGCGCTTGGCGTATTTCTTCATCTGGTCGTAGTAGTTGTAACCCTTGCCTGCCAACTGACTCAGCGTGGCATTCATCTCGCTTTCGGAGATGTTGCCTGCGTAATAGTTGAGGATGGAACGAATACCAGAACTGGGATAGGTATTCTGGTTGAGCATGTTCGTAGCATAGGTAGCGGCATTTGCACCCGTTAGGTTCCTGTTCTGCGCTGCCCATTCCTTCTCCAGGTCCACTACGAGGTCGGAGCTGGCGAGGTAGCCTGTATAGTAAGAGTAAGGGTGCCAGGTGAGCGAGGCGTTGAAGGAGACGTTGGTCTTGCCCTTGGCTGCCGACTTCTTGGTGGTGATTACGATCACGCCGTTGGCGGCGCGGGCTCCATAGATGGAGGCTGCGGCGGCATCCTTCAGTACGGTGATACTCTCGACATCGTCCATATTGAGGTCGGGCAAGTCTTCCTCGATGTTGGTTCCGTTGCCCGTAAGCTTGGTTTTCTCCACAGGAAAACCGTCGATTACATAGAGGGGAGAGGTAGAGGCATTCATGGTGGTCACACCACGGATCTGTCCATCCTGATAACCAGCCACTTCGCCTGCCAATACGGTGGAGAGGTCGCTCATGCGCTTGTCTTTCAGTTCGGCAGCGGTCACCTTGGTGAAAGATCCTGTGGCACGTTCCTTGGAGAGGGTCTGATAACCCGTCACCACCACATCGTCAAGCAACATCTTGTTGGCTGCCATCACAATCTTCAAGTTCTCCTTGCCGCTCACCTTCACGTTCTGTGAGTCCATGCCCACGTAGGATACCAGCACTTGACTGCACTCCACGGGGATATAGAAGGCAAAGTGACCGTCTACATCAGTCACTGTGCCGTAGGGCGAGCCGGGCACGCTCACGGAGGCTCCCACCATCGGTTCACCATCCTCGTCTACGATGTTGCCTTCCAGGTAACGGATGTCCGACTTTGTGGCTCCACCCTTCTGTGCGGACTGCTGAGCCACCTTCTTCACGGTGATGAACTTGCCGTTCACCGAGTAGGCAAACGGTTTGCCACTCAAGATTTGCTTCACGGCATTGGGAGCCGAAGAATTTTTCAACTGCACAGTAGTGGTGTAAGACTTCACGTCTTCCACTACGAAACTTACCTTGTAGTCTGACTTCTGCTGCACCTGGCGCAGGGCAGAAGCCAAAGACTCATTGCGGAGCGACATACTGATGCCGCCCTTAGCATTCTGAGCTTGTGCTGGCAAAGCCATCCACAAAGCGAGGACCACAAGCATGAATACGGTCTTTACTTCTTTCATAATTCTCTCTTTTTTATCGTTTCTGTTATAACCTAACACTATAATTACGTTTTTGAAAGCAAAGAGGTAACACCATGTGGCAAAATTTTATAAAAAAGTTATTCTGCCTATCGTTTGCATACTAAAAAAGGCTCCCCTTTGCTTGGGAAGCCTTCTCTCTATGCTTTTCTTTCTGTGCTTTTCCATTTATTCCACGACAATGCGATTGTTCTTGACTTGGAACTTGGCAATGCCGAGTTCGTTGAGCAACCGCACAGCATCGGCAAGCGAACCTTTCCTGCCTGTAGAAAAATCGAGATGCACAGTCATCACCTGCCGGTTGCGGAAATCCACACCTACCTGATAATGTGCCGCCAAATCACCCACAATATGCGCCAAGGTCTGGTCGTGATAATAATACACACCGTCGGTCCAAGCCGTGGTCTCTTCGGTGTTCACCTTATTAATATGTGGCTTCGTTGTCTCTGAAGCGACGGAATATTCCTGCCCCGGAGTCAAAACCACAGGCTCCACCTTGCCACCCTTGGCAAGCACAGCCACGCTGCCCTCCACGAGAGTCACCTTGCAAGGACTGGAAGAATACGCCTTCACGTTGAAACTCGTGCCGAGGTCTTTGGTGAGCACGCCACCCGCATCCACGATGAAAGGGCACTGGCTGTTGTGCTTCACACGGAAGAAAGCCTCGCCCTCCAGACGCACGATGCGTTCCTTGCCATTCTGGAACCGATGGGGATAAGTGAGCTTGCTGTCGCTGTTGAGTTTCACTTCCGTACCGTCGGCAAGCAAGAGGGTGATCATCTCGCCCTTGGCTGTTTGCACCATAGCCTCATCGTTCTCCGAGCCGCCTATTGCCAAGAGACTTCCTTTGCCCTCAGCCCCGCCAGTCTTCAGCCACTGCCAAGCAAAGACAATCGCCAGCATGGCGGCAGCACCCAACAAGGCACTCACCAACGAGCGAACCATCACGGGGCGGCGCTTCTCTTCAGCAACAACCTCCTCGACAGGAGCCTCAGCCACAGGAGTCTCTTCCTCCTTGCCGATGATCTTCTCCAACTCTGCATCCAGGTCGGGAAGAGGACAATGGGCACGAAGCAATCCCTGCTCGATGACAACCAAGTCTTGGATGTCATTCTGTAAGCTCTCGTCATTGAAAACATCTGTTTCCTTCATTCTTCTTTTATTTCTTTACCTAAAACAATACGTTCAACCTTTCAAAACGGTAACACACTTTTTAGGTTTTCTTTTCTTTGTAATGTTCTCTTAACAGTTTCAGGGCTTTCATGATGTGCCGTTTCACCGTCTCCTGGCAGACATTCATCTCTTCTGCCACCTCCCGGTATTTCTTGTGGTTAAGATAACATTCTTCCAAAACATGTCGGGTGGTCTCGGGCAAGAGGTCGAGCATCTCGCCCACCAGCCTTTGCCGTTCGGTGTTTTCATCCCCACTCACATAACATTCGTCCACCGCACGCAGGTAATAGTCGGCATATTGGGCATGAACAGCATCGTGGCGCAGGTGGTCAAGACATCTGTTGCGCACGGTTTTCAGCAGAAAGGCAGGGAGCGTTTGCAGTTCACAAGAGTCAAAGTCATTCCACACGCGAGCGAAAGTGTCGCTCACGATGTCGCGGCTCGCCTCCGCATCCTTCAGCAGTTGCAAGGCGTAATAATACAGTCCGGGATATTGGGCCTTGAAGATGCGCCCAAAAACCTCTCTCTTGTCCTTCTCCTCCATCGTCTCTCTTCTCTTTTACCTTCTATATCATGTTCCAAATCATTGGAGAATCTTTGTTAACCTATTCATTAGCGGGGCGGAATCAAAAAGCAAGTGCAAAACCAAAGTAAAAATATAATCCGTGCCTAATCAGTCTATCTGCCTGAGGGAAGATCCATATTCTGTTTGATCTTCTGGAACTTTTGCTGGCAATGTTTCTTGTAGCTGTAGCCAAAGGCATGTTTGAGGAATTTGCGCCAATTATAGACAGCGACCAAGCGTATGACATCACGCTTCTTCGGCGTCTTGTCGGCATAGACAGACCTCGGCATATTCACGAAATAGAGGTCTGCCACCGTGTCGAAAGCTGAATAGTCACGGTGCGGGCGCTGATAGAGCCACACCTCACTGTAAAAGCGGTCGGTGGCAATGACCTGAGGGTCGAATGTAGGGAGTGTGCGGAGATAAGCTGAACGTGCCCACCAGAAAGATCCGGAATACATGACATAACGCTTCGGCGGCCAGCGATAGCATCCGTAGGTGTCATAGCCGCTGCACAACACATTGACTGCCACCTGCCACTTCGTAAAACAGAAGTATTCCATCATCTCGCACCAAGACACGATTTTCCGCTTGAAAGAAAGGAATTGCCGGTCGCCGCTCTCCAAAGTCTGGTAGGATATTCCCTTGGTGTGAAAATAGTAGACCAGGCAATCTTCACGATCGCTCAATGCCTTGACAAACTCCAACGCCGGATATTCAAACCTTGTAGGAGTGTCGACACAAGAGATGATTTCAAGTTTCTCCGAGTCGACAATCCGCCTCAGCGTCTCCACATCCCTGTCGCTTTTGGCGATGACACTCACATAGAGTTTGTGCGAAGCGGCAAGCAAACCACTACGCTTCAACACGGCGACCTGCCGTTCAACGATGTGTTCCCAACCCTTGTCGCAAAACACATGATAGACACCACAGACCGGAAGATCTGTAGACGGCATGTGTTCGAACGGCGTCAAATCCTGCCGCTCGAACACACGAAACACCGAATTGTATACTCTCTTCAACAGTGATACCATCTGCTATGCTTTCAGAGACTCTATCAACCGCTCAAACATCTTCTTCAAGTCATACTGCGGCTTCCAGCCCAATGCCTCGATTTTCTCCGTAGACATGCGGAGATGAGTGACGGGAGAGAATCCCATGCCTTCCTTCAAGTTGAATACGACCTTCAAGTTCGGGTTGAAGTCCTCACAGAGACGCTTTGCCATATCGGCGACAGAGATATATGTAGACGCATTCGCCACGTTATACGCTTCACCATTCTTGCCCTTAAAGAGCACATAGAACACGCCCATCACTGCATCCATCGTATAGCAATAGCACCGGCACAGTTCGCCCTTGGTGTTGAGTTCTATATTCTCGCCATTGATAATGCTGCGGGCGAAGTGGGCAAAAACGCGCGTATCCTCAGGTGCCACTCCAGCTCCAAAGGTCTGAGCAAAGCGGGCTATCTTCACGGGAACGCCATATTCAGAGGCATACGAACTGCACAGACATTCTGCCGCACGTTTCGCCATCGGGTAACTGCTCCGTATGTCTGACGGGTTGATATAGCCTTGCATGTCTTCCGTAAGCGGTTTCTCGTCGTTGGTCACCACGCCGTAGACTTCAAGCGAGGAGGCGTAGACCATGCTGCGGAGCTTGTTGAAGCGGGTGTATTCCAGCACAGACTTCGTGCCTTCATAACTGATGTTCATGGTCTCGACGGGACATTCCACAAAATATTTTGACGATGTGGGACTGGCGTAGTGTATCAGATAGTCGGCGTTACACGTGTCGAACTGACATTCAGACGCATAGTCAAACATCTGCAGGGTGAGCGTCTTGGTTTCGGGACCGAGCACTTCAAGCGCCTTTCCGATGTTTCTCACGATTGCCACGACACTGAGGTTGAGGTCATATTTCTCATTGAGTGCCAGAAGACACTTGATGGTCACCGAGCCCAGAAGTCCCGTTGCACCCGTCACAACGACAGTTTTGTCTTTCAATTCCTCTACGAAAGGGAAGCTTGCCGTGAAGTCGGCAAGGTCTTTCAACAATGTCTTTTCCATATATAGTATAGCTTTGGTTCCTAAAATCCGAATATCTGCTGGTCTTCATGCACCTTGACCATCGCCCTGAACACGAAGAAATCGGCAGGTGTAGTGATCTTGATGTTCTCCATCGGACCGATGACCGTGCCCAGCGTATAGCCGTAATGGCTCATCATGGTGCACGAGTCGATGAAGTCGGTACGCCCTTCTGCCAAGGCTTTGCGGTGTGCCCCGATGATGTCTTTCAGTCGAAAGCTCTGCGGCGCACGCGCAATCAGCGAGTTGTCGCGAGAGGGTATCTCCATCCTGCCGTCCTCTTTTGTGACCACGAATGTCTCGGTGGCAGGTACACAAGTGATGCACGACCCGCACGCTTCGAGTTTGTTGAGATTGTCGGAGATGGTTTCTTCGGTGATGAGCGGGCGCACACCATCGTGGATAAGCACATTGGCATCCTGCCCTGCGGCATAGTCTTCCGCTGCGCAGAGTCCGTTATAGATAGACTCCTGTCCCGTCTTTCCACCCGGTACGATGCGCACCACCTTGGTGATCTCAAACTTACGGAGCATCTTTTCGAGGAAGGGTATCCACGATTCTATGCACGCCACGACAATGGCATCCACCCCAGGATGATTGTCGAAGAGTTCGAGCGTATAGATGATGATGGGCTTGCCGTTGAGTTCCAGGAATTGCTTGGGACGCGACTTGGTGTGCATACGCAGTCCGGAGCCACCGGCAAATATCACAGCGATGTTCATACCTTATTATATATTATATATATTAGTCTAAGAATTTGATGCTCACATGATGGCGGTCGCGTTTATCCTTGGGAGGCAGATCCATATAGTTGCCATAGGCAATGCGGCACAGTTCCTCGGGGTCGGCAGGACCCTCGAACACATGACCCTCAAACACGATGTCGCGATGGGGAACCATGATGCGCTTGGGATTGCGCTCATAGAACCATGCCCCATAGGAGTGCATGTAGAGATTGGAATCTCCGAAGATATGACTGAAGACACGGAAGGAGGGAAACACAACCGTGTGCAACACGTCGTAGCCCAATTGAGCCAACCGTGGATAACGACCTGCCCAATCGAAGTTGACAACACACGACAACTTGGCGGCAAAGTGCTGCAACCAAGGTATCATATGACCCTCATAGGGGAAGATATCAATATGCAGGCCACGGTATTTCTGTGCCATATGAGACCGGTGCTCGCGCTCGCCTTGCGCATCGTTGCTGATGTGCTCGCTCTTCAGGTCGCGCAGACACGCCCATTCCTTATAGTATCCGCGGTCGGTCTGGTTGTTCTGGAGCACATATTGCGGATGAGGATGGGCGATGAGATAGTCGCACAAACGTTTGAAGTCCTTCTGGTCTACCACCACGTCCACATCGTCATCCCATGGTATAAACCCTTTGTGGCGCAATGCTCCGAGCACGTTTCCGCCGTCTATGCGGCAGGGCACGCCAATGCTTTTCGCCACGTCTTGCAAATAGACGAGCATGTCGAGCATGCGCAACTGCGCCCGCCGAAGCACAGACCCGTTGGGGTTGTATTCCTCGCGCAGGCTCTCCTGGGTTTCGCCCGTATTGAATTTTTCCGTTATATCCATTCTGTTGTCGTCGGCACAAGCCATAATATGTGCAAATTTAGTGCTTTTATTTCTAAAAGCAAATCTTTCCTCCCACAAAATAAGAATAATTGTCGTAACTTTGCAACGCTAATTGGAATACAGGATGAACCCTCTCAAAAGCCTATACCACAAGATTTGCACACCCTATGAGCGCCCCGACCTCACGCCGTGGCAGCACGAGCCTGTCTGCAGACAACCCATCTATGGTGTCTACCATGTGTTTTGTGCACCGGGCTGGCAACGGCTCGTCACCGACCAGTATGCACACCTCAAGCGCAGCGGTCTGCTCGATGCCACCTCGCGGCTGCTGGTGAGCTGCATCGTCTTCACCGACAGTGACGAGCAAGAGTTGCGCCGCATCATCGATACCAACAAACTCGACATCGTAAGCATGCAGCGCAATCCCCGTCTGTTCGAATATCCGGCACTGGCGCAAGTGAAATCTGTGTGCGACAGAGAGGATTGCCTGATATATTATTTCCACACCAAAGGCATTTCATTCTATGGAGGCAAACCTGCCGACAGGCATTACCGCTGGTTCATGCGCAACGTGGAATCATGGCGCAAAGAGATGGAATTCTTTCTGATGGACCAATGGCGGGTGGCAGTAAACACCCTTTCCGACGGCTTCGACATGTATGGCAGCTACCGTTGGCCACCACGTCCGGCAAAGCGCATGATGTATTCAGGCAACTTTTGGTGGACCAAAGCGTCATACGTCAAGCAACTTGCCGATATACATCCCGAACAGATGACCGGCGACCGGCTCTTTGCCGAACTGTGGCTCTACCAAGGCGGAGGCCGAGACTTCAGTGCCTTCGACACCGATGCCATCCTCTATCGGGTGAACATCCCCGCCTGCATCTACGACGGAAGCCGTCCGTCGCTGAACACACGTCTGCGATTTATCATCGCCCACAACTGGAGTAAAATCAAGAAAAAGGTTTTCCGACAGGACTTCGGAAAACGGTATAACGACAAATACCAGAAGAAATAGTATGAAAAGAGACAACTATACGTTTCTCACCCACGCCCCTGTGCACCGCGTCATCCTCACGATGGCTGTCCCCACCATTATCAGTATGCTATCAACAAGCCTCTACAATCTGGCAGACACCTACTTCGTGGGAAGAATCAACACACAGAGCACAGCAGCCGTGGGCGTATCTTTCTCGGTGATGTCCATCATCCAAGCCGTGGGGTTCTTCTTCGGGCACGGGTCGGGCAACTATATCTCACGCATGCTCGGAGCCAAGAAAGCGCAGTTGGCAAGCCAGATGGCAGCCACAGGATTTGTGCTCAGCGTCATGGCAGGTGTGCTCATCGCATTGCTCGGCACGGTGTTTCTCACACCGCTGTCCATCGCCTTGGGATCTACAGACACCATACTCCCCTACACCGAACGCTATCTGGGGATCATCATGCTGGGTGCTCCGTTCATGACAGCTTCACTCACGCTCAACAACCAGATGCGCTTCCAGGGCAATGCAGCTTACGCCATGTGCGGCATTCTCTCAGGCGTGCTGCTCAACGTAGCGCTCGCCCCGCTGCTCATCCTCTACTTTGCCTTGGGCATCACGGGGGCTGCCATCGCCACGCTGGTAAGCCAAATATTCGGTTGCGTCATGCTTTTTCTCATGAGCCGCCGAGGACAGAACATCAGCATAAGCCTTCACAATGTCCGCCTTACCAAAGCATTTCTCAAAGAAATTATCTTTGGCGGCACGCCCTCGCTCTCCCGTCAGGGATTGGGCAGTCTGTCAACTATTCTGCTCAACCATGCTGCCGGTGCCTATGGTGACGCCGCCATCGCGGGAATGTCTATCGTCACAAGACTTTCTTTCTTCATCTACGCTGTGGTGATAGGCATCGGACAAGGGTTTCAACCTCTGTGCGGCTTTTGTTATGGGGCACGGTTATACGGCCGTGTGCGTGAGGGGTTCTTCTTCTGCATCAAGTTGGGCACCGTGTTTCTCTCGGTCTGCGCCGTGGCAGGTTTCATCTATTCCGAACCCATCATCGCCCTGTTTCGTGATGATCCGCAAGTGGTAGCCATCGGTGCGGTTGCCCTCGACTGGCAGATTATCTCCTATCCGCTCATCACCACCGTTGTTGCCACCAATATGATGATGCAGACAATCCGCAAGCCTGTGCGTGCCAATCTGGTTGCTGCAGCGCGCAGCGGTCTGTTCTTCATACCGCTCATCTTCCTGTTGCCCCGCCTTTTCGGTTTACTTGGTGTGGAGATGTGTCAAGCCTGGTCTGACGTTTGCGCCTTCTCACTCTCGCTTCCCATCGCCTTCAGTGCGTTCCGCGACATGCGTGAACTATCCCCCGACAACGACACAACAACAAAATAGTCTTCAGCATCTCTGCCGGATGACCGCTGCCACGTCAGCAGCACAATTCTCAAGGTTCAGCGCACGCTCGGCGTATGCCCTGCCACGCCGTCCCATCTCGGCAGCCTCTGCCGGATGTTCCACCATGTAGCGCACGGCAGAAAGCCATCCCGCCTCATCGTAATAGTCGACGGTGATGCCATACCCCCCCGTGTCGATGTCAACAGGCATCTGTGGATTGCGGCTGCATATGAGCGGTATGCCGAGTGCCAACGCCTCGACCACGGTGGTGAGTCCTACGGTATAGTTGGTTTGTTTGCTGCAGATGACCACACAGGCGGCATCGTTCACCTTGCGCGCCATGGCGTTGTGGGCGAGTCCTTCGATGAAGTGAACATGTGTGCGGGGACCTGTGCCCAGTTCGGAAAAGAGCTTTTCGTAGTCAGTACCGCCATAGGCATGGCAGATATAGATGTCGAGCGGTGCATCGGCGGAGCGAAACGCGTGAACGAGTGTGGGCATGTCGCGCATCTCCTTACCCGTAGAAATAAACCCGTGTCGGTGTGTCTGCACAGACGACAATCGGAGCAAACGGTCGTAATAGTCAAGGTCGGCACCCCACCGCGCCACATGCAGACACTCTGGTCGGGCTTTGCACGAGAGCAGGGAGTCGTTGATGATCTTCTGCGAAAAGAAAAACATTTCGTCGAGTCCACGATAGAACAGTCTTGCCACACACTCACGCACCCAGCTCTTGGCACGCACCACGGGCTGGTGATGCCACACAAAGAGCGGCTTGCGATAGAGTCCAAGCGCACGGAGAAAGACAATGATTTCCAGTCCACGGAAAGTGGTGGCATAGATGGCATCAAAATGCTCGCGACAGGTGAGCACCCGCCATGCCACATAGAGCGACTGTTGCCAACGGCGGGGAAAGAAACGGAACTTGTGCCAGACAACCCCGATACCTTCGGCTTCGAGATGTGTGGCTCCGTAGAGGAAATGCCCAGGATAAGTGCCCTGGCGCCAACCGTTGAGAATGGTCTGGATATCGGTGGTGTGGTAATAGTAGACTTTCATGCTGCAAAAGTAGCAAATAGTCTTGGGTAATACAAAATATATTTTTACTTTTGTAGCTATCTACTAAAGCACTGTCAATGTCTTCACTCAAGGAACGAACTGCCTCCGGACTGCTCTGGGGGGCTATGAACAACGGACTGATGCAGATGCTGAACATCGTGTTCGGCATCTTCCTGGCGCGTATGCTCTCACCCTCCGACTATGGTTTGGTGGGCATGATCGCCATCTTCACCGCCCTTGCCAGCACATTGCAGGAGAGCGGATTCACTTCTGCATTGGTCAACAAGAAAGACATCACCGACAACGACTACAACTCGGTATTCTGGTTCTCGTCGCTGGCAAGTGCCGTTCTGTTTATCGGTCTCTTTGCCTCTGCCCCCTTGATAGCACGCTATTTCGGGCAACCCGAACTGACCCGGCTGTCGCGTCTGGCATTCTTCTGCATTCCGCTCGCAGCCCTCGGCATCGTGCCGCAAGCCTATCTGTTCAAGAACCTGAAGGTGAAGGAAGTCACCGTGGTGCGCACTTCGGCACTGCTCATATCGGGACTCGTCGGCATCATCCTCGCGCTTCGGGGAATGGCATACTGGAGTCTGGTGTGGCAACAACTGTGCTATGTGGGCATCACCAGCCTTGGCAAATATGCGCTCATCCCATGGCGCCCATCGCTAAAAGTGGATTTCGGACCTGTGAAATCGATGTTCGGGTTCAGTTGCAAAATCATGTTCACCTCGATTGTCACCACAATCAACCAGAATATCCTCACCGTTATCTTCGGTCGTCTGTTCTCCGCACGGGTGGTGGGCAACTTCTCGCAAGCCTTCAAGTGGAACAATATGACATCGAGTCTCGTGTCGGGAACCATTGCACAAGTGGCACAACCTGTTTTTTCCTCTATCCAAGACGACCCGGCAAGACTCACCCACGTGGTGCGCAAGATGATACGCTTCACGGCGTTTCTCGCCTTTCCAGTGATGTTCGGTCTGTGCATCATCGCAAGGGAATTCATCCTTATCACCATCTCGGAGAAATGGATAGACAGCGTCGTCCTGCTCCAAATACTTTGCATCAGCGGGGCGTTCCTTCCCTTGCAGCAGACCTATCAGAATCTCATCGTGAGTCGTAACCGCAGCGACCTGTTCATGTGGATAACGATTGCACAGGTGGCGCTGCAAATCGCTGTGGTCATCGTGCTGGGCAAGTATGGCATTGAGCACATGGTGGTGGGCTATACCGCGTTCAACATCCTGTGGTTGCTCGTATGGCACTTCTATACCCACCGCCTGATACCGCTCCGCCTTACAGACGCACTGCGCGACATCCTGCCGTTCCTGCTTGCCGCCGTTGCATCGATGACAGTGGCTTGGTTTGCCACCATCGCCATCTCCAACATCTGGCTGTCGATGCTTGTCAAGATAGCAGTGGCTGCCCTCTCCTACTTCATCATCATGAAAGCGGCGCATGCGCAGATCATGAACGAATGTCTGGACTATGTCTTCAAGCGGAAGCACAACAAGGCATGACAAGGACAAGATTATACGAACAAAACTGATACCATCTAAAGCAAATACAGTGCGTAGAGATACACGTTATACGCCCACAGATAAACCGTGAGGAACAGCACGAGGAGACGCAACGGCATGAGCCACTTCAAACGGATGGCACGGAACAGATAAGCTACTGCCAACGGGATGATGAAAAGCCAGTGGGCGCCCATGATGTAAACCTCATTAATACCAAAGCCTATGCCCATGTGGATCACCATATCAAATAGAAAGAATGACATGGCGAGCCAGAAGAACTTGCTCCGTCTGCCACACCAAATGCCGGCAAGGAACAGCAACACGATGACTGCCTCGACAATATAGATGAACGGATTGTGGTAGTTCACGATAACGGGGCGCTTGGTGAGTGTGTCGCAAAGCAGGTAGTCGCGGTGCAACTGTATGGACTCGCCGAAGAGATTTTCCACTGCCGTGTCCCAACGTGGAGTCGTTATGTCTGTCCAACTCCAGAACTCACCTTTCTTGATCGGCTTGCCGGTATGTGCTTCGGCGGTCTTCACCCGCGCTATTTGCCGCTTCTCACTCTTCGAGTTGTCAATACCCTTGCGCTTCATCTCTGCCTTTCGCTTGGCGACAGCCTCCTTCTTCGCTTGCTTTTCCGGATAGACGATGTAGTCGTACTGCAAGCGCGCACCATACCAAATCATGGCGGAAGGCAACAGAATGGCAAAGATCACGTTGCGCCAATGGAAGCAATGCTTGCCGTTGCAGAACAGGTTGGCAAGATATACCTTGATGCCGTTATTGAGCGAGATGCCTGCCGTGAACACGAAAAGCACCACAGTCTGCAAGACGGTGAGCCTTTTTCCCGTCTTCATCTTCACGCCCGAAATCCACAGCACGAGCAGGAGCATGGTGAGCGAGAGTCCGAAATGGTCGGGCACGGTATAGGAAATCATCACGTAGGCGAACGAATACATGAAGGCTGCAAGCAGTGTCGCATCCAAGCGGGACAACTCCACCACCTCGCGAAAAATGCGGTAGATGAACAATACCGAATACATCACGGCAGCAATGAGCACAACTGCCACGATGAACTGCACGCAGTTGATGCCCGTGAGCCACATCAGCCCTTGGTTCAAGAGATAGGGTATGTACATGAAGAACGCAAGGAGCGGATGGCGGAACACGTTGTACGACACATCCCACTCGGTCACCACGTAATAGGTAATCGGGTCGAAACCGGAGATATGGAAACGGTTGATGAACACGGGCCAATAGTAGCGGTGGAACCGCGTGAACACATCACAATACTTATAGACCACCATGGCGTTGAGCAAAAGGAACACCAGCACGGTGGAAAGTGCCAGCCAGCGTTCCTCGCGGCGGACACGGAATATAGACAGGAGTTGTTTCATTTTTTCAGAAAATATCTTACCAACAAGAAGTTTATGGGCACACAGATAGCGAACATCGGCAACGGAGCCAATGTATCAGGCACGCCCAGCCACAGGAAAAACGTCAGGCAGACGGTCTGCAACAGGTAGTTGACCACATGAGAGAGGGCGAATCCGGCACCGCGGCGGGCACTCGACTTCACCCTAAAGGTGAACTTGGTCGAGGCGATATAGTTATATACGAAGCTAATCGCATAGCCCACCGTATTCGCCACGGCGGGATGCAGCCACCCCGACACTGCCACATAGATGACATACTGGAGCACCGTGGCAGTCGCTCCGACCAAACCGAAGCGCACAATCTCGCCCAGTCGGGCACGCTGGTCGGCATTGATATGGTCTAAGAACCTCATGTTCTGAAAGGTTTATAGTGGGCCTCATCGGCATAGGCGAGCATCTCCGCATCCCCGCGACTGTCGCCATAGGCGGTGAGATGATACTGGTAACGGTCGGGCAACACGCCAAGTAGGCGGCGCACCTTCTCCTTGCCATAGCAGTTGGGCGTAAGGAAACGCCCCGTCAGCATGCCGTTCTCCACCTCAATGCGAGTGCCTATGACAGCCACTCCTCCGGTGGTATTGGCGTTGTCGCCAAAGATATTAAGGAACGGTATCACCCAGTTCTCCACGCTCGCCGTGATGACAACGACTGTCTCCCCCGCCCGTAGCGCATGGCTAATGAGCGGTATCGCCTGGGTGCGGATGATTTTTCGGTGGGACGATGCAAACTGGGCGCACAGTTCATCGAACCGTTGCAGTGTCATGCCACGGAAGAAATAGGAGAATATACGTTGCTTCGCCTCCCCATTGGAATACAGGTGCAACTTCATCAGTACCAATATCAGGCTATGCCGGAGCAAGCCTGCCAGAAAGCGTTTTGTGCCACAAGCGTATTGTATGAACGCCAACAACGTGTCGCAGGAGGTGAGCGTTCCGTCGAAATCGAATGCTTTTACTTCTCTCATGCCTAACTTAAATAGATCATAAACATAAAGGTGAGTCCCCAGCCGAGGATAATCAGTTGGGTAAAGCGGTCGTGCAGGACCACCTTGGTCGGGTCGCCGCTCTTCTCGTCGACCACGGCTATCTGGATGTAGCGTAGCAGTCCGAGGATGACGAAGACCGTGGTGAGATAGAGATACTCGGTATTGAAATGCTCTGTCACCTCGGGCGAAACGGTATACATGATATAGCAAACCAGCGTAACCGATGCGCTGATGGTGATGGCCTGGTTGATAAAAGTGAGGTTATAGCGACTGGTGTTCTTGCGGGGAGCCTCACCCGTCTTGTTCATGCGCAATACATCATCGCGCCGTTTGGCGAAGGAGAGGAACAGGGTGAGCAGGAATGTCATCAGCACGATCCACTTGCTCAGCATCACGTCGCACGCCACACCGCCTGCCACAATGCGCAACACAAAGCCGAATGCCACCACACAGACATCGATGATGGCATATTGCTTCAACCTGGCGCAGTAGCAGAGATTGAGCACATAATAGAACAGCAGCACGCCCACCACCTGCAAGCAGTTGGTGGGGAGCAAAGCCAGCAACGCCATCGACAGCAGAAGCATCAATGCCATGAGCATGTAGCCCATGCGCACAGATATGATTCCCGATGCGATCGGGCGCTTGCACTTCACGGGATGCCGTCTGTCGGCATACACGTCGACGATGTCGTTATAGCAATACACGGACGATGCGATGAAGCAATACGCCAACATCGTGAGCACGGCAGACCCGAACCGGGGCCAGTCGAGCAACGCTCCGCTGAAGAATAGCGGCAAGAGAACAAACACGTTCTTCACCCACTGCTTGGGGCGAATCAACTTATAGAGTCCTTGTATCATATTCTAAATATTCTTCGGGTGATGAAATCCAATACGTAGTGCAGCATCCAAGCCAGCGGCAGGGTGATGGCTACGGTGAGCAGGAAGGTCTTCCAGTAGCCCAAATGGTGCGGTTCGATATAGCGCATCACGAAATGCAGGTGGATGAGATAGGCTTCCAAACTCAATGCACCGACCAGCTTGAACGCCTTGTTGAACCATTTAGGCGTGCGGCGGAATACGCGGTTGAGCATCAAGATGCCCGTCACGGTGAACGGAATGTATATCATCCTTTCCACATAGAGAGGAAAACGCCCGTGCGTAATCTGCTCCAGATAAAGCGTGGTGCTGAAAGTGGAGAGGAACAACAGGATGATCATCCAAATGGAAGCGCCGTCCAAGCGATCCTTCCGCTGCACGGGTGCCCCCATATTGACACCAATTAGGAAGATGGGCACACGACTCCAGAAGATCTCAAGATGCCCCACGGCATGGTGGACGGGACCGACCCACTGCACGATGATGCACCAGAGGATGCACACCATCGGTATCCACCGGTAGATGGGATGGCGGACTATCAAGCGCATATAGAAGGGGGAAATCAAGTAGAGTGCCAAAGTAGCGGGTATATACCAAAAGCTTAAGTCGTCAACGCGCCAAAAGCTCCACCCCACAGCGATGTTACCCACGAGATCGAAAACGTTGCGGCAATAAGCGGCACCGGGCGATTTCAGGTAGAGGGGTATATAGAATGCGCATGCCGCCAGAAGCCATGCCGGATAGATGCGTACCAGGCGACGGGTATAGAACTGGCGCAACGAGGGATGCTTGGTCCATGAAAACCACAGGCCGATGCCACTCAGAAAAAGGAACATGTCGACGCCCACATTGCCGCAACGACGCAGTCCATAGAAGGGATCGGTGCGCGAAAGCCCTACATGGAACAGGATGATGAAGAGCATGGCGGCTCCCATCAGTTCGCCGCGGTAACGGCTGATGTTGGCAAGTTCGATGTCCTTGATGTGCAACATAGGCTCAGAGTTTGGGTGAGGGGATGAAGCGCAAGGCTTTGTGGAACGCCCACGAGAGCAGCAGGGTTACTGCCACATAGATGAGGATACCCGTATAGACCTGTCCGCGGAACGACATGGGAATGATAATCTCGCGGGTGATGGGGTGCATCACAAACATGGCAGCAGAGATACCGCCTATCCAAGCCAACGGGCGGAGCAGTGCATGGGACAGCAAACGCACGCCAGACACGGCACCGATCACCACAAAGGCGGGACACCAGAGCCATCCCTGGAACTCAAAGCCAAGTACAAAGACAGCGAAAACAGACAATAAGAGAAGCGCCATATCGGTTGCACGGCTCACCGAACGCCCGTGCCGGGCATAGAGAAGTCCCATGCCAAAGGGCAACACCGCGCCAAAGAAGTTGTAGCGCACGCGGTTCATCGCATCGAAATCCTGCTCGCAAAGTATCTCCAACAACCAGCATACGACAATCATCACCGCCACATTACGCGACGGAGCACGGTAGAAGAGCAACCGGTAGATGATGTATAGCTGTATCATCAACGAGAAATACCAATAGGGACCTGGCTTGATGATATGGTCTGGATCGGGCAGGAAGTTGATGTACATGAGCAGTTGCGCCACCACACGGCCCACGTTATAGCCATGATAGCCGTGGGGATGCAGGTAGCAAACCACCGCAAAGGCGATATAGCCGAGAAACATCAGGCGGAGCAACTTGAGGTAGTGGTAGCACGTGAACCGCACTGCCGGCACACGCGGACAGCCCTCCCGTTCGTATTTAGCCACCAATCCGTAGCCGCTCACAAACAGGAATACGGGCACGCCGTAGTGACCGAAGAACGAGAAGAGGTGAACGAAGAGGTCGTGGTTCAGCCCTATCAGCCGTTCCCAAAGCATCAACGGCTTGGCACGGTCGAAGGTGTATTCGTTCTCCTTCACGGCGAAACCGAGGAAATGGCAATAGTTGTGCAGCATGATACACAGTATGCCGATACCTTTGAGGGCGGAACATTGCGCCCTTGAGAGCAAGTCATGTGTCATTTTTCTACGCCTAATTTGTCATAGTCGACCGTCGCCTTGATGATGCGGGGACGCTTTTCGTCGTATCGGTCGCTCAGTATATTGTATTCGGGATGATAGTCTTTCGTGTAGATGCCGCCCAAATAAAGCAGCAGATGGGGCACAGCATCGGTCATCAGACGGCGGTCGCGTGCACGCACAACCGCATCGAACACCTCGGGATGGCGCACGGCATACTTGTGCGAGCACCATATCCAGAAGGGTATGTCGAACTCTTCACGCGCCAGCCGGGCATCTACTTGCGCTGAGTGCATGCGCCCAAAGAACTTCACTTTCCCGTCGAAGCACTCCTCACCGTGGTCGGGCATATAGATAACGATGGCATCCTGGTCTTCAAAGAGCTTCACAATCTGCCCTACGATGGAGTCGTTATAGTGCACGGCATTGTCGTAGTCACAGAGTATACGGCGCTGGCGCTGGTTGAGGTCGGGGCGGTCATAGTCGTCTGGGGCAAACCGCCGCTGGTTCTTCGGACAGCGGGTGTTATATGACACATGCTGTCCTGCCAGATGGAAGATGATGAGGTTGTGGTCGGTGTTATGAATCTTCAACCGGTCGTAGTCACGGAGCAGTCCGTCGTCGAAACGGTGCACGCAGGTGTTGCGGGTGTCGAACTGGGCTGCGCTCAACTCGGGATTGTTAAGGAAAAAGCCGCCGCTGAAGTCGTAGACTGCCTCCTTTGCTTTGGGCAAGAACTGATTGGTGAGAAACGTAACGTGGTATCCTGCCTTGCGGAACACTTCGGGAAAGAGTGGATAGTCACACCATTCGCCCTGCTCGCCGACCACGTGAAGTGAAAAGACATTTTTGAACACATAGCTCGTCAGGTTCCACGGCGCAATCACATCGGTAAACTTGTTAAGCATTCCCGTGCGTTCCAGCCGGTCTTGCTCGGGAGTTGTCGGCATGCCGTAGCCATAGATTTGGGCATGATGCCGGTTATAACTCTCGCCGATGATGAACACGATATTGGGACTGCGGAACGTGCAACTGTCCACAGACACGTGGTCTTTGGCACGCACGAGTTTCTTGATCTGCTGCGAAGCCAACGAGTTGGCATATACGCTGAACGCCAACCGATAGACGGGCATATAGAGATTGGCACAGTCGTCAAGCCTCGTAAGCTCGTGTTCCACGTCTCCGATGGTGGGCAGGGTGAGCAGACGCAGGGTGGCTTGCTTGTTCTTGGCACAGGCAAACGCGCCATAGACGAACACGCAGAGTGCCAACAACCCCAGAACGGGACGGCAGCGACAATAGCCATGGCGAAGTTTGGCAACCTGCAAGCGTTCCACTGCATTAAAACGGACGCGGCGCCACGGCTTCAGCGCAAAGATGATATGGTTCACCAACAACAAGAGGATCCATCCAAGCGGGGAGAAGATGACGTCACCGTTCAAGTAGGACTGCAGGAATTCGCCAGCCTCACGCGAGTTGGTCTCGTCAAGCAGAAGGAGCATCGTGGGATTGAGCGTGGATTCGAACTTGACGAAACAGAACACATCGGCGATGGCCGTGGCATAGAGAACCACATAGAGCAGAAACCTCACCCACACCCTCACCTTGCGGGGGATGACAGCGAGAACAACGCTAACGGCATATAAATCGAGGAACAATTCCACATAGGTCAATTCGTAGTAGTGGAATCCGCGCGTATGAGGGTCGGTTGCCCAGGAGCAAACCACGCCCAACACATACATAAAAACGAAGAATGCGGCATTGAGCTCGATGGGGCGAAACGCCATGCGCAAGCATCGCTTCAGCAGTAAATAATATCTCACCTATTTATAAAATGATGGTTACGCGTGCAAAGGTAGTGCAAATCGGAGACAATACAAAATAAAAGACCACTTGTTTCGATATTATTTCACGCTGCAGTCACTGCCGCCAGCGTCCAAAGAAGACACGATATGAAGACTATCGGAAATAAATTTTGTCAATCCAACGGCTTGCAGTACCTTTGCAGCAAAATTATATAAAACTCCAGACAAGTGCAAATAGACAAGGCGACCGTCACGAAAGAACTGCGTGACTATGTGTTCATCACCATGGGAATGATTTCCTACTGTATCGGTTGGAAGATATTCCTGCTCCCCAACAATGTGACTTCGAGTGGCGTGCCCGGCATCGCATCGCTGATATACTGGGCTACAGACATCCCTGCGCAATGGACTTATTTCGTCATCAATGCCGGTTTGCTCTTGCTTGCCTTGTTCATCATCGGCTATAAGTTCTGCATCAAGACCATCTATGCAGTGCTGGTGGTGACCTCGTTCACCACGGGTATCGACGCCTACACGCAACAGGTCACCTTGCTCCACGACCAGCCCTTCATGGCAAGCGTACTCGGAGCCGTGTTCTGCGGGTGCGGTGTCGGTCTCGGCTTCGCCTACAACGGCAGCACGGGCGGCACGGATATCATCGCTGCCATCGTGAACAAATACCGCGATGTGAGTCTCGGCAAGGTCATCATGATATGCGACGTGCTCATCGTCAGCTCCAGCTACCTCGTGCTGCACGACTGGGAAAAGGTTGTCTATGGCTATGTGGTGCTCTACATCTCGGCATTCTGTATTGACCAGGTGGTCAACTCTCGCCGACGTTCGGTGCAGTTTTTCATCATCTCGAAGAAGTATAAGGAGATTGGAGAACGCATCAACCACAATCCGCACCGCGGATGTACGGTCATCGATGCATCGGGTTTCTACTCGGGTCAGGAGGTGAAAATGCTCTTCGTGCTGGCTCGCCAAAGGGAGTCGAATACTATTTTCCAACTGATACAAGAGATCGACCCTTCGGCATTCGTGTCACAAAGCGCCGTCATCGGTGTCTACGGCGAAGGGTTCGACCGCATCAAGCACAAACGGAAAGAGGCGAAAAAGCCGTAACTTCCGCCCTTGCGGAAACCACGAGAAACGAATAAGACAGCCTCAGCCATCCTCTTTTATCACATTGCCCGATAGGCATCCGTCACCTGGCGTTCTATCACTTCAGGAACAAGTCCGTGAATGGATTGTCCCTCGCCTATGAGCAACCGAATCTGGGTGCTGCTCACATGGAGCAATGGTGTGTGGACTACTGTCACCGTAGCGGGAAGTGACGGCTCGTCGATGGGGGCGTCTGCCCGAGGATAGATGATAATGGGATAGTGGTGCACAATATCGGGAGCGTTTCGCCACTTGTCGAAACACGCCCAGTTGTCTCCTCCGATAATCAGTGAGAACTGGCGGTCGGGATAGTCTGCCGTAAGACGTTGCAAGGTGTGCCACGTGTAGGAGGGTCGGGGCAAGCCAAACTCATAATCGCATGCCTTCAACCCTTTTTCACCCGCCAACGCTTGCTGCACCAAGCGCAGGCGCACATGGTCGTCCAAAAGGTGTTCGTTCCGCTTCAAAGGGTTCTGCGGCGAAACGAGAAACCAAATCTCATCGAGCTGGCACGACTCCAAAATGCGGCGTGCCAGCCCGATGTGACCGTTGTGTATCGGATTGAAAGACCCTCCGTATATCCCGGTTCGTATCATGCTCGGTGCCTACTGTTGCTCCACAAATGCCTTGACCAATCGATAAGCCTCCTCCTTGGCCTTGTCAAGGTCATCGTTGACCACCACGCAGTCAAACTTAGGGGCAAAAGTGAGTTCATATTCTGCGCGTGCGATGCGGTCTTCGATCACCTCGGGAGCATCGGTGGCACGTCCTACCAAACGGTTGCGCAGTTCTTCGATAGAAGGCGGCTGAATGAAAAGGCTAAGCGCCTTGTCGCCATAAAACCGCTTGATGTTGCATCCGCCCTTCACATCAACGTCGAAAACCACATTCTCGCCCTTGACGAGCTGATTCTCCACCTGTGCTTTGAGGGTGCCATAGAAGCGGTCTTTATACACCTCTTCATATTCGAGAAACTCGTCGGCGGCAATGCGCTGGCGGAATTCTTCAGGACTGAGAAAGAAGTATTCCACACCGTCACGCTCAGTTCCGCGCGGCGCACGGCTGGTGCACGATATGCTGAACGCCATGTTCAGTTCCTTGTGCTGCATCAGCCAATTGATAATCGTGCTCTTCCCGCTTCCGCTGGGAGCGGAGAAGATAATGAGTTTTCCTGCCATACCTATTAAAGCGCGTTGAGCACCTGCTCCTTAATCTGTTCCAGTTCGTCTTTCATCTTCACTACGATGTTCTGCATCTCAGCCTGGTTGCTCTTGGAACCCGTCGTATTGATTTCGCGTCCCATCTCCTGAGCAATGAAACCAAGCTTTTTGCCCTGTGCACATCCCTCTTCCATCGTCTCGCGGAAATAGCGCAGATGGTTGGCAAGCCGTTGCTTTTCCTCATTGATATCGAGCTTTTCAATATAGTAGATCAGCTCTTGCTCCAATCTGTTCTTGTCGTATTCCACCTCGGGGATGCTATTGAGTCCGTCAACAATCTTGGCACGGATCTTTTCCACGCGTTGCTTTTCATAAGGCTCGATAGACTCCAGCAGGGCGGCAATGTTGTCTATCTTCTCTGTAAATTTCTTCTGAAGGGCAGCTCCCTCCTGCTTGCGGAAGTCCACCAGGTGGCACAAAGCCTCGTCGATGGTACGGGATGCCGCCGTCCACTCCTCGTCGTCCAACTCCTCGACATCGGTCTTGGCAGTCACATCGGGCATGCGCAGCAAGGTGGAGAACCAGTCTTCCGGCTCTGGGATGCCCGTCTTGGCGGCGATATCCTTTATTTGGCGATAGTAATTCTCTATGAGTGCGCCGTTGACCGGCGTGGCATCGGCCATGGCATCTTTCTCAATCCAGATACTGAAGTCTACCTTTCCTCTCGTGAGCGCCTTAGCCACCTTCTGGCGTATCTCCATTTCTTTTTCGCGATAAAGGGGCGCAATGCGTGTGGAAAGGTCCAAGGCTTTGCTGTTTAGTGATTTGATTTCAACATTGATCTTCTTCTCCTTGTAGGGCACAACAGCTTTGCCGTAGCCCGTCATTGACTGTATCATAGTTTCTTTCACGTTAATTTTCTGCAAAAGTACAGATTTTTTCGGGAAAAAGAGTAAATTTGCACTTTATTAAGAATATTATTTAATCTATGTCGTGCATATTAAATATTGATACAAGCACAGACGTGTGCTCAGTAGCTGTCAGTTTCGGGGGGGAGTGTGTATTCAGCAAGGAAGACCATAGCGGACCCAACCATGCCGTGAAGCTCGGTGTCTTCGTTGATGAAGCACTGGCTTATATCGACAGCCGTGACATGCCGCTCGATGCTGTAGCCGTGAGCAGCGGACCGGGTTCCTACACTGGTTTGCGCATCGGCGTGAGCATGGCGAAAGGCATCTGCTACGGGCGTGGCGTCAAGCTCCTCGCCGTGCCGACACTCGAACTGCTCACTGTTCCAGTGCTCTTGGGCGACCATATCAAAGAGGAAGACGCTCTCGTCTGCCCCATGATTGACGCCCGCCGCATGGAAGTATATGCCGCCCTCTATGACCGCGCACTCCGCCCGGTGAGGGAAATCAGCGCAGACATCGTGGACGCAGACACCTACAAGGAGTTTCTCGACCGCCATTCGGTCTACTTCTTCGGCAATGGTGCTGCCAAGTGCATGGAGGTAATCGACCACCCCAACGCCCATTTTATCAACGACATCGAACCACTCGCCAAGAACATGTTCCCACTGGCAGAAAAGAGAATGGCCAACGGACAGTTTGAAGACGTGGCATACTTCGTGCCTTTCTACCTGAAAAGCTATGTGGCGAAGATGCCTAAAAAACTCATTTAAGACAGTATGGACATTAAAGGTTTAGACTATAACACCATGCGGGAAAAGCTGGTGATGCCCGAATACGGGCGGGAAGTGCAGAACATGGTAGACCATGCGCTCACCCTACCCACCAAAGAAGAACGCCAGAAGTGTGCGGAAACGATCATCGCCATCATGAGCCGCATGATGCAACAGAGCCAGAACGACCGCAATTTCCAGCGGAAACTCTGGGACCACCTCGCCATGATGAGCGGTTTCAAGCTCGACATTGACTACCCGTATGACATCAAGGAGGCAGAAGCATTCACCTCCAAGCCGGAACCCATTCCCTACCCCATGTCGCATATCCCTGTGCGCCACTATGGCAAGATGCTGTTCGAGACCTTCGAAAAGCTGAAGACCATGGAACCTGGACCGGAGCGCGACGAACTGGCAAAGCTCACTGCCAACCAGATGAAGCGTGACCTGATGCAATGGGGACACGGATCAAGCGACGATGCGAAGGTGGCAGACGACCTCGCCAGGTTCACCGATGGTGCCATCCGACTGGACCTCCGCACCTTCAAGTTCGACAAGATCGTGCCTACGGTGAACAACAATCAGACAAGCAACAAGCGCAAGAAGAAATAAGAGCGAGCCGCTCCACCAAACAGCAACACACTATGGAATCATTCATCATCGAGGGCGGACACCCGCTAAGCGGCACCATTCAGCCACAAGGAGCCAAGAACGAGGCTCTTGAAGTGATCTGCGCCACACTGCTGACAAGCGACGAGGTGCGCATCAAGAATATCCCCGACATTCTTGACGTGAACAATCTCATACAGCTTCTGCGCGACATCGGCGTGGAGGTGAAGCAACTCACACACCATGAATATTCGTTCAAGGCAGACAACCTGAACCTTGAATATCTCGAAAGCGACGACTTCATCAAGAAATGCGCAGCCCTCCGCGGCAGTGTACTGATGATCGGACCGCTGCTCGGACGCTTCGGCAAAGCCGTAGTGGCACAGCCTGGAGGTGACAAGATCGGTCGCCGCCGCCTCGACACTCACTTCCTTGGTTTCAAGAACCTCGGCGCCAAGTTTGGATATATCGACGAGAGACACGTGTATGAAATCAACGCACAGCGGTTGAAGGGATGCTATATGCTGCTCGACGAAGCATCGATCACGGGCACTGCAAATATCATCATGGCAGCCGTTCTCGCCAAGGGAACGACCACCATCTATAATGCAGCGTGCGAACCCTATATCCAACAGTTGTGCCATCTGCTCAACCAGATGGGCGCCAACATCAGCGGCATCGGTTCCAACCTGCTTACCATCGTGGGTGTGGAGGAACTGCACGGAGCACGCCACCACATACTCCCCGACATGATCGAGGTAGGATCATTCATCGGCATGGCAGCCATGGTGGGCGACGGTGTGCGCATCAAGAACGTTTCGGTGCACGACCTCGGCATCATTCCCGAAGCTTTCCGCCGGTTGGGCGTCAAGATCAAGGTAGACGGCGATGACCTCGTCATACCGCACCAAAGCCATTACGAGATAGATTCCTTCCTCGACGGATCGTTCATGACACTGAGTGACGCTCCATGGCCGGGACTCACGCCCGACCTGATCAGCGTGTTGCTCGTTGTCGCCACACAGGCACGGGGAAGCGTACTGTTCCACCAAAAGATGTTCGAGAGCCGACTGTTCTTCGTCGACAAACTCATCGACATGGGTGCACAGATCATCCTCTGCGACCCCCACCGCGCTGTGGTGGTGGGTCACGACCACAAGATCCGCTTGCGTGCAGGCCGCATGACCAGTCCTGACATACGTGCAGGTATAGCCTTGCTGATTGCCGCACTCAGTGCCAACGGCACCAGCCGCATCGACAACATTGCGCAGATAGACCGCGGATATCAGGACATCGAGCACCGTCTCAACAAGCTCGGAGCAAGAATCAAGCGTGTGGATGCATAATGCAAGTAGGGCGACATGATAAAAAGAGAAGACGTATATAAAATAGGTAGGATAGGCAAGCCTCACGGCGTGTCGGGCGAGGTGTCGTTTATGTTCGACGACGATGTGTTCGACCGCACGGATGCCGACTACCTCATACTTGATATCGATGGTATTCTGGTTCCGTTCTTCATCGAAGAATACCGTTTCAAGGGCAGCGAAACCTCCATTATGAAGTTTTGCGACATCGACACCCAGGAAAAAGCAGCGGAACTGACAGGGTGCGAAGTGTACTTTCCGCGTCACATTGCCGACGAGGACGACGACAATGTGTCGTGGGCTGAAATCATCGGATTCACGCTCACCGACAGCGAGACAGGCGAGACAGTCGGACGCATCGTGCATGTGGACGATGCCACCATCAACATCTTGTTCAGTGTGGAGACACCCGGCGGTGACGAGATTCTCATTCCTGCATCCGACGAACTGATTAACGACGTAGACAAGCAACACCGCACCATCACCATGGCGGTGCCGGAAGGGTTGCTCGACTTATAATCCCGAAAACATGAAGAAACAGATTTGCATACTGGGTTCCACCGGCAGCATCGGCACACAGGCACTCCAAGTGATCGAAGAACATGCCGACTTGTATGAGGCATACTGCCTCACCGCCAACAACCAATGGCAACTGCTCGCCGAGCAAGCACGCAAATTCCGACCGGCATCCGTAGTCATCGCCAACGACGAACACTATGAAAGCCTGAAGGATGCGCTCGCCGACGAACCCGACATCAAGGTTTACGCTGGCAGAGAAGCCCTCTGCCAGGTGGTAGAGGCTGGTCCCATAGACATGGTACTCACTGCCATGGTCGGTTTTGCAGGACTGGAGCCCACCATTGCCGCCATCAAGGCACGCAAGAAGATCTGCCTTGCCAACAAGGAGACACTGGTTGTTGCCGGTGAACTGATCTGTCAGTTGGCACAGCAATACCACGCTCCCATCCTGCCCGTAGACAGCGAGCACTCTGCCATATTCCAGAGTCTGGTGGGCGAAGACGACAATCCCATCGAGAAGATACTGCTCACTGCCTCAGGCGGTCCGTTCCGCCAGTTCACCCACGAACAGCTGGAAAAGGTGACCGTGGCTGACGCTCTGCGCCACCCCACATGGGACATGGGTGCCAAAATCACCATCGATTCGGCATCGATGATGAACAAAGGCTTCGAGGTTATCGAGGCGAAATGGCTTTTCGGCGTGCCTGCCGACAAAATCCAGGTGCTGGTTCACCCGCAGTCTATCGTACACAGTGCCGTGCAGTTCAGCGATGGTGCGGTGAAAGCGCAACTCGGTGTGCCCGACATGCGGTTGCCCATACAATACGCATTCTCGTTCCCGAAGCGTCTCCACTTGAGCGAAGACCGACTCGACCTGTTCAAGCAGCCACTCGAATTCTACGAGCCAGACACCCGCAAGTTCCGCTGCCTCGCCATGGCATACGAGGCGATCCGGCGCGGCGGCAACATGCCTTGCATCCTCAATGCAGCCAACGAGGTGGTCAACCTGGCATTCCGCAAGGGCGGATGCTCGTTCCTGGGCATGGCAGACATCGTGGAACGCACCATGCAAAAGGTGGCTTTCGATGCCAACCCATCGCTCGACACCTATCTGCAGACTGATGCCGAGGCACGTCGTGTGGCTGCCGAAATGCTGACGCACTAATCATTAGACAAGAAATACATACACGCATTTACAATGGAAATATTTTTGATAAGACTGCTGCAGTTCATGCTGGCAATCTCGATTTTGGTGCTCTTGCATGAGGGCGGACACTTCTTCTTCTCCAAACTTTTCGGCGTAAGGGTCGAGAAGTTCTACCTTTTCTTCGACCCGTGGTTCCACTTGTTCGAGTGGAAGCCCAAGAAGAGCGACACCACCTATGGCGTGGGTTGGCTGCCACTGGGCGGCTATTGCAAGATAGCCGGCATGATAGACGAGTCGTTCGACACGAAACAGATGGAACAGCCCGCACAACCGTGGGAGTTCAGGTCGAAACCTGCATGGCAAAGGTTGCTCATCATGATAGGCGGCGTGCTGGTCAACTTCCTGCTCGCCCTGTTCATCTACTCGATGATTCTCTTCACTTGGGGTGACTCCTACATCCAGATGAAGGACATGACACAGGGCATGAAGTTCAACACCGAAGCCAAAAAGCTGGGATTCCAGGACGGTGACATTCTGCTCGGCACCGACCAAAAGACATTCAAGGCATTTGATACTGATGTGTTCCGAGATCTGTCAACGGCACGCCGTGCCGACATCATCCGCGACGGCAAGCACGTGAGCATTGACCTGCCCGGCGACTTGAACCTGCTCAACATGATCAAGGACGACCCGAAATTCGTGTGGCCGCTGATGCCATCGCGTGTAGACAGCGTGATGCAAGGCTCTCCTGCCGCCAAGATCGGATTGAGAACGGGCGACGTGATCATCGGAGTGAACGGCAAGAAGGTGGACTCTTATAACGACTTTACCTATGAGCTGGGCAAACTCACCGATATCCTCACGGGTGCCAAGTCGGCTGCCGACAGCGTGAAGATACGCACCGTAAGCATCGCCTACACACGCACACAGGCTGGTCGCACAGACACCATCACCTCGAAGGTAACCCTCACACCCGAACTGAAGCTGGGCTACTACAACAGCAGCTATGCCACCATGTATAAGCCCACCACCGTCCGTTACGGCTTCTTCGAGAGCTTCCCTGCCGGATGCAAGTACGGATGGGATGTGCTGAGTGGTTATGTGAGCGACATGAAATACGTGTTCACTGCCGACGGTGCCAAGTCGCTCGGTGGCTTCGGAGCCATCGGAAGCCTCTTTCCACCCGTCTGGGACTGGTACATGTTTTGGAAAATGACAGCCTTCCTGAGCATCATCCTCGCCTTTATGAACATTCTTCCCATCCCTGCCCTCGACGGTGGCCACGTGCTTTTCCTTCTCTACGAGATGATTACCCGCCGCAAGCCGAGCGAGAAGTTCATGATCTACGCCGAGTATGCAGGCATCGGCATCCTGATGCTGCTGATGCTTGTCGCCAACTTGAATGATATTTTGCGTTGGCTGGGCTACATGTAACGACATTCAAAGACCTTTCACATACAACGGTGCAACCTCAAAAGTTGCACCGTTTTCGTTTGTTTTTGGCCATAAAACTTTCTTTTTATCATCTTTTTCACACAATGTTTTAATCTATAGCATTATTACATATAACATATTACACATTGTAACACATCTGGCAAGAATTAATTAATAATTGTCACACAGATCCATTTCTTAGATAAAAAAGAATAAAAAACAGACACGCACACACATACATTTAGGAAGAAAATCGTTACTTTTGCAGTCACTTTGAAAGGATTTTATGAATTTTACTAATTAAATGCAACTTAATGATGGGAAATGGATTGTATAATGCCGAGTACGAGCACGATGCGTGCGGCGTAGGTATGGTGGTAAATATCCACGGAAACAAAAGCCATGAATTGGTCGACAATGCCCTGAAAGTGCTTGAGAACATGCGCCACCGTGGTGCAGAGGGAGCTGACGGCAGAACCGGCGACGGTGCCGGTATCATGCTGCAGATACCTCACGAGTTCATCTTGCTCCAGGGAATACCGGTACCCGAAAAGGGTAAATACGGCACAGGTTTGGTCTTCCTGCCCAAGGACGAGAAGCGCCAACAGGCCATATTGAGTGTCATGATCGAGGAGATCGAACGTGAAGGACTGCAACTGATGCACCTGCGCAACGTGCCCACCAACAAGGAATGTCTGGGTGAGGCTGCACTGAGCACAGAACCCGACATCAAGCAGGTGTTCATCACCGGCGTGACAGACGACCATGTGCCCACCTTCGAGCGAATCTTATATATAATAAGGAAGAAGATAGAACGCCGTGTAGACGACAAGGACTTCTACATCTGCTCGCTTTCGAGCCAGAACATCGTCTACAAGGGCATGCTTTCAAGCATGCAAGTGCGCCAGTACTATCCCGACTTGACCAACAACTATTTCACAAGCGGTCTCGCACTGGTTCACTCACGTTTCTCTACCAATACTTTCCCCACATGGAGCTTGGCACAGCCATTCCGTCTGTTGGCACACAATGGCGAGATCAACACCATCCGCGGCAACCGCAGTTGGATGCAGGCACGCGAAAGCGTGCTCAGCAGTGACACACTGGGCGACATCCGCGACATCTCGCCCATCGTGCAGCGCGGCATGAGCGACTCTGCCAGCCTCGACAATGTGTTCGAGTTCTTCGTCATGAGCGGACTTTCTCTGCCCCACGCCATGGCCATCATGGTGCCGGAGAGCTTCAACGACAAGAACCCGATACCGGAAGACCTCAAGGCTTTCTATGAATACCACTCCATCCTCATGGAACCGTGGGACGGTCCTGCCGCCCTGCTCTTCAGCGACGGCAGATATGCCGGCGGTATGCTCGACCGTAACGGTCTGCGTCCTGCCCGCTACACCATCACCAAGAACGACATGATGGTGGTGGCATCCGAAGTGGGTGTGATGGACTTCGACCCCACAGAGATCGCCGAGAAAGGAAGACTGCAGCCGGGCAAGATTTTGCTCATCGACACCCAAGAGGGCAAGATCTACTACGACGGCGAAATCAAAGACCAGCTTGCCAAGGCTCATCCCTACCGCCAGTGGCTGTCTACCAACCGTATACAGCTTGAGAAACTGAAGAGTGGCCGCAAGGTTTCCAACAGCGTTGACGACCTGTTGCGCCACGAGATTGAATTCGGCTTCGGTGAAGAAGATGTAGACGGCACCATCGTGCCAATGAGCACCAAGGGACAGGAGCCTACCGCATCAATGGGTAATGACACGCCACTCGCTGTGCTGTCAGACCAGCCCCAGATCTTCTTCAACTATTTCCGTCAGCAGTTCGCCCAGGTGACCAACCCTGCCATCGACTCCATCCGCGAGAACCTCGTCATGTCGCTCTCGGAATATATCGGACGTGTCGGCACAGGCATCCTCACCCCCGACGAGACCAACTGCAAGATGGTGCGTCTGCCCCATCCTATCCTGACCAACACACAGCTCGACATACTTTGCAACATACGCTACAAGGGCTTCAACACCGTGAAACTGCCCATCGTCTTTGCCTGCAGCAAGGGCGAAGAGGGACTGCGCGAAGCCATCGACAACCTGTGCAAGCAGGCTGAGAAGAGCGTAGACGATGGCTACAACTATATCATCCTCACCGACCGCGACATCGACAAAGACCATGCCGCCATTCCGTCACTGCTTGCAGTGAGCGCCGTACACCACTACCTCATCTCTGTAGGCAAGCGTGTGCAGACCGCCCTCATCGTGGAGAGCGGCGAGATTAGAGAGGTGATGCACGCTGCCCTGTTGCTCGGCTACGGTGCTTCTGCCCTCTGTCCTTACCTCACCTACGCCATCCTCGACGACCTGGTGAAGAAGGGCAAGATACAGGAGAACTACGAAACTGCCGAAGCCAACTACATACAGGCTGTGAAGAAAGGTCTTTTCAAGATTATGGCAAAGATGGGTATCTCTACCATCCGTTCTTATCGCGGTGCCAAGATATTCGAAAGCATCGGTCTGTCAGAGAGTCTCCTGAAGACTTACTTCGGCACAGAGGTGTCTACCGTAGGCGGTATTGGTCTTGAGACCATCGCCCGCGATGCCATCGCCTTGCACGACAAGGCCTTCGCCAAGGACATCAAGACCGACTTCCTGCCCAACCGCGGTCAGTTCCACTGGCGCAAAGACGGCATCAAGCATGCTTGGAACCCAGAGACCATCGCCACCCTGCAGCTCGCTACACGCACAGGCAATTATGAGAAATACAAGGAGTTCGCCCGTTTGGTAGACGAGAAGGAAGAGCCTATCTTCCTGCGCGACTTCTTCGACTTCAAGCGCAACCCCATCCCTGTAGACCAGGTGGAACCAGTAGAGTCTATCGTGAAACACTTCGTGACAGGTGCCATGAGTTTCGGTGCTCTGTCGAAAGAGGCCCACGAGGCATTGGCACTCGCCATGAACAAACTCGGTGCACGCAGCAACACGGGTGAAGGCGGTGAAGACAGCGAGCGTTTCCACTCCGATGTCGACGGCATCTCACTCTCAAGCAAAACCAAGCAGGTGGCTTCCGGACGTTTCGGTGTCACCACAGAATATCTGGTCAACGCAGAAGAAATACAGATCAAGGTGGCACAGGGTGCAAAACCTGGAGAGGGCGGACAGCTTCCTGGCTTCAAGGTGAACAAGATCATCGCCAAGACGCGTCACTCCATCCCCGGCATCTCCCTCATTTCGCCTCCACCTCACCACGATATCTATTCGATCGAAGACTTGGCACAGCTCATCTTCGACTTGAAGAATGTGAACCCGAAGGCTGCCATCAGCGTGAAACTCGTTGCCGAAAGTGGTGTGGGTACCATCGCTGCTGGTGTGGCAAAAGCCAAGGGCGACCTCATCGTCATCTCTGGAGCTGAGGGCGGCACAGGTGCTTCACCGGCATCAAGTATGCGCTTCGCAGGTATCTCACCCGAAATCGGTCTCGCCGAGACCCAGCAGACACTTGTCAAGAACGGCCTGCGCAGTCAGGTGCGTGTGCAGGTAGACGGTCAGCTGAAAGACGGACGCGATGTCATCATCATGGCACTGCTCGGAGCTGAGGAATTCTCGTTCGGTACACTGCCGCTCATCGTGCTCGGATGTGTGATGATGCGCAAGTGTAACTTGAATACTTGCCCGATGGGTGTGGCTACACAAGACCCGAAACTGCGTGCCCACTTCCGTGGTCACTATGAATATGTGGTCAACTACTTCACGTTCCTCGCCCAAGAGGTGCGCGAATACTTGGCAGAGATGGGCTACACAAGCCTCAACGACATTGTGGGACACACTGAGCTTATCGTGCCCAAGGACACCGAGAAGGGTTCAAAGGGCAGCATGCTCGACTTCCACAGACTGCTTAACCGTGAGAGCGGCAACTGCTCGCTCTATCACACCAAGGAGCAGAACCACGACTTGAGCAATGTGCTCGACCAGCAGCTCATTCGCGGTGCACAGAATGCCATTGCCAACGGCGACGAGGTGAGCCTCGACTTCGCCATCAAGAATACCGACCGTGCCTGCGGTACCATGCTCAGCGGTATGGTGGCAAGCAAATACGGTGAAGAGGGATTGCCCGACAAGACCATCAACGTGAAGTTCAAAGGTTCTGCCGGACAGAGTTTCGGAGCCTTCCTGGTTAAAGGTATCGACTTCAAACTCGAAGGTGAAGCCAACGACTACTTCGCCAAGGGTCTCAGCGGCGGACGCATCTCTATCCTTCCGCCTATCCGTTCAAACTTCAATGCCGAAGACAACATCATCGCCGGCAACACGGGTCTCTATGGAGCCACAAGCGGCGAGCTGTATGTGAACGGCAAGGTGGGCGAACGTTTCGGTGTGCGCAACTCGGGTGCCGTAGCCGTCATCGAAGGTGCAGGCGACCACTGCTGCGAGTACATGACAGGCGGACGAGTAGTTGTATTGGGCGAAACAGGACGCAACTTCGCAGCCGGTATGAGCGGCGGTGTGGCATATGTGTGGGACAAGAACCACAACTTCGACTACTTCTGTAATATGGACATGGTGGAAATCAACCTCGTGGAAGACAGCAACTACCGTAAGGAGCTGCACGAGCTCATCCGCCAGCACTATCTCTACACGGGCTCCAAGTTGGCGCGCACCATGCTCGACGACTGGAACCACTACGTTGAAGACTTCATCCAGGTGGTACCGATTGAATACAAGCGCGTACTGCAAGAAGAGCAAGTCAAGAAACTGCAGCAGAAAATAGCTGACATGCAGAGAGACTATTAAAATATTAAAAAATTAAAATATGAAAAGATTAAAATATTGACGGATGAGCGACAACCTGATTGCCACACTGAGTATGGACTTTGCCTTGCGCATCGTGAAACTGAGAAATTATCTGGTGGATACGAAGAACGAATATGTTCTCTCCAAACAGGTATTGAGATGTGGAACGAGTATAGGTGCAAATATCTACGAAAGTGAAATGGCTCAAACAAAGGCTGACTTCATCTCGAAATTACATATTTCGCTTAAAGAGGCTAACGAAACGAAATATTGGCTCGAACTGCTTTACAAAGCAGAATATATTGACAAAAGTCAGTACGAGTCCATGGAGAATGATATAAGCAAGATAACAGGTACACTCGTCAATATCGTCAAGAAGACGAAAGCAAACCTTCAGCAATGACAATATTTTAATGTTTTCATATTTTCATATTTAAATATTAAAAGACGATGGGAAATCCAAAAGCATTTTTGACCATACCCCGCAAAGACGCGGGCTACCGTCCCCTCCACGACCGTATCAGAGATTTCGGTGAGGTGGAACAGACGTTAAACAGTAACGACCGCCGTCAGCAGGCATCCAGATGTATGGACTGCGGCGTACCCTTCTGCCATTGGGCATGCCCGCTGGGCAACAAGCCGCCAGAGTGGAACGACGCCCTCTATAAGGGAGACTGGGAGCTGGCATATCACTTGCTCAACGCCACCAACGACTTTCCAGAGTTCACAGGACGCATCTGTCCTGCCCTCTGCGAGAAGGCATGTGTGCTCAACCTGATGGATCATGAGCCTACCACCAACCGTGAGGACGAAGCTGCCATCACCGAGCATGCCTTCCAGGAGAACTTCGTCCGCATAGAAGTCCCCGAGCGCAACGGCAAGACCGTGGCTGTCATCGGTGCAGGTCCTGCCGGACTTGCCACAGCCAACCAGCTGAACCGCAAGGGCTACAAGGTGACCGTTTTCGAGAAAAACGAGAATGCCGGTGGTCTGCTCCGCTATGGCATCCCCAACTTCAAGCTGAACAAGGCTGTCATCGACCGCCGCTTGAAGGTTTTGGAGGCAGAAGGCATCGAGTTCCGCTATGGCGAGGACATCGAAGAGACCAATCTGCCACAAGGCTTCGATGCATACGTCATCGCTACCGGCACACCACAAGCACGCGACTTGAAGATTCCTGGACGCGAACTGAAAGGTGTATACTTCGCCCTCGAAATGCTTGCACAGCAAAACCGCGTATTGGCAGGCATGGAATTCGGCAAAGACGAGTTGGTCAACGCCAAGGGCAAAGACGTCCTCGTTATCGGTGGTGGCGACACTGGTTCCGACTGCATCGGCACAGCACACCGTCAGGGATGCAAGAGCGTGACGCAAATCGAGATCATGCCAAAGCCCGTAGAAGGACCTGAAGACCCAAAGAATCCATGGCCCAATTGGCCCCGCACCTTGAAAACGACATCATCGCACGAAGAAGGATGCACCCGCCGTTGGAACATCAACTCGCTTGAGTTCCTTGGCAAGGATGGAAAACTCACGGGTGTGAAGGTACAGGAGATCACGTGGAAGCCTAATCCTGAGGGCGGACGTCCGCTGATGGAGCCAGTTGGCAAACCAGAAATCATCAAGGCTGAGATCGTATTGCTCGCCATGGGCTTCCTCCGTCCCGAGCATGCCGAACTTCCCGAGAATGTTTTCTTGGCAGGCGATGCCGCCAGCGGTGCCTCACTCGTTGTGCGTGCCATGGCAAGTGGTCATACCACAGCCGAAAAAGTAGACAAGTTCCTGAATAAATAAATTCATAAAGTTCCTTGTAAACGCGAGGGCGAGCTCCTGTGGTAGGAGTTCGCCCTCTTATATTATTCCTGGGGGTTGCTGATTATTCTTTGCCGAAGTATTCCATAAAACAAGCTGTTTTAGGCTCAGGTATTAATTCCTTCGGAACGTCTACGAAAATCTTTTTCATCTCATCAGGGAATGGATTGGCCTTATGTTCTCTTATTTCTTTCTGCAAATCTTCTGGCTTTATTTCCTTGCATCCCTTAAGATCCAGCGAGATGCCATCTCCGCCTTTCTCTATCTTATAAGCAGAAAAGGAATAATCACCCTTTGCATCCTCAGCCTTCATAATTAGTCCTGGCAATCCACACAATTTCCAGGGTCCGTCATTATAAGGCAAGTCCATCGCATACCACACATACCAAGTTCTTCCACGAAAATGCGTAACAGCCCGTTGGCATGAATAGCCACAAATGGTTGTATCCCCATCAAGCATTTCCCATTTAAAGTCAGCTATCGGTTCCGTATAATAATACAAGTCTATAAATCCCTCGCGATAAGTGAGCTTGTCTTTCTTCGGAATATTCTTGTAGACTCTGTAAGTCTTTTCGAAATCAAAAAGCATACCTCTCACTATCTCCGGTTTGCGATAAAATACAGACGTATTCTCCCCTCTGTTCAGAGTGAACGAAGCCTGAAGAGGTTCCACATCTTCCACATTGGTTCGATACAAGCAATCATATGTAACAGACAATATGGATTTCTCTTGAGAAAAGGTCCGTCCAAAAGAGATGCTTACAAAGACCAATATTAGTAGCCGCTTCATTTCAATTAGTTGTTAAAAGATTAGGACCAAAATGTATTGAATAGCTTGATGTTCCATAAACTTGATCCAAATATTGCTTCATCGCTGCAAACCAACTTTCCCTTTTATCTTTTCCACTATAGTAAAGACCAGAAACCCCTTCGCTTCTTCCTTCTATAACAAACGTGACATCGTCCCCATAAAAAAACATAGTCACCCGATACCAATCGTCACGTTTTTTAGAATAGACTTGGACAATTCCGTCATAATCCTGATAAACGCCGGAGGAACATACAGAAATATCACTCTGCGCAAATGTTTGATTAGGGGCAACGAAAGCAAGCACACCAATCAAGCCCAATAATAAAAACAGTCTTTTCATGTTACAAATACTTTATGTTAAGCAATGCAAAGATAAACAAAAGCAACTAACGTTCAAAGAAACCACCATAAAAATCAGCTCTGTCATCATAAAAATACGTCTTGCCCACAAACATAGGTAGACAAGTCATTCTACGATTTCCATTCTACAAGGAGTCTGTGGTTGAGGTTTCAATTCGGGAGCACCAGAGAAATCTATTGTCACCTTACCCGAATTCAGTTTTTCTAACGGATGACGCATATTATTATCTACTTCTTTCTCCAACTCTTTGAAAGTTACCTTTTTGGCATTTCCCAAATCCATTTTAATCTCTTTCTGAGACCCTTTCGCTATTTTATACGCAGTAAAAGAGAAATCGCCTTCAGAGTCTTCTGCCTTTAATATCAATCCTGGCAATCCACATAATTTCCAGGGACCATCAGCATAAGGCAAATCCATGGAATACCAAACAATCCAAGTCCTTCCCCGAAAGGTTGTCCGAGCCTTTTGACAAGAATAATCACAGATAACAGAATCCCCCTCCAGCACTTCCCATTGATATTGGGGCATGCTCTCTGTATAGTAATAAAGAACTGTTGACACAGCCTCTCTATATGACAGGAATCCTAACTGAGGCGAATTTTTATATACACTAAGTCCATACGGATCATCTACCATACGTCCAAATATCTCCATCTGAGGCGGGTAAAACGCAGAACTCTTATTCCCTATAGACAAGAAATAATTCATCTCCGATGGCACCATTTGCTCTTTAGCTGTTCTCCACAAACAGGAATAAGAAACATTCAGCACTTCAATGTCTTGAGAAAACACGTTCAGATGTCCCCAAAGGCATATTAGGAATAAAAACTTCCTCATAAGTAGAATTTTTATGTTCAGCACGACAAAGTTAATAAATTCACTACACCCTTCCAAGAAACACCCTTACGAATATCTCTTTTCAAGAAATATTTGTAAATTTGCAGCAAATAAAACACAATTAAAACGAACATCTTACAATATGTCAATCATTAAAAGGTGCATTTTTCTTTTGCTTGTGCAACTTTGTACGCTTTCACTTTGGGCACAACAGACGATTTACAACGGCCAAGTGACGGACGGTTCCGGGAAAGCTTTGGCCAATGCTTCTGTGGTGTTGATGAACGAAAAAGGCAATAATATCTCTTTTACCCGCACTGACAAATCCGGCAACTTTACCATTGCTGTCCCCGAGGGGAAGACTGCAAGCAAGATAGGCTTCATTTGCCTGGGATATGCCCGACAGGACCTGTCGCTCTCGGCTTTCGCCAAAGGAAACAAGACCATAAAAATGAAGGAAAAGGTGCAGGAGATACGCGAAGTGGAAGTACGTCCTGAACTGTTCCGCATCAAAGGAGACACCATCGCCTACTCCGTGAACGGACTTCGCGAAAAGCAAGACCGCAGCATAGAAGATGTGATATCACGCATTCCCGGCATCAAAGTGAGCACCAACGGCACGATCATGTATCGCGACAAACCCATCAACAAATTCTATGTTGACGGCAAGGACATGGCTGGAGACAGCTACGCCATGGTCAGCAAGAATCTCTCAGCAGACAAGGTGGACAGTGTGGAGGTGCTCCGCAATCACCAGCCCGTCAATGCCCTGCGCGGAAAGACATTCAGCGATGCCGCCGCCCTTAATCTTGTATTGAAACCCGGAGCCAAATTCCGTTGGACGGGCACTGCTGAGATAGGCTCAGGTCTCGCCCTGCAAGAACCATGGGGATGGAACCACAAGATAAGGTTCGTGGAGATGTATCTCGGCAACAAGTTGCAGAGCATCACCATCTACAAGCACAACAACACCGGTGAGGACATCATTGAGGAATTGGGAACCATGGGATATGACTTTGGAGAAGCCAGCAAACTCAGCAACCTTTCCGGCATCGGCACCGGACGCTACGGTTTCAACAATACACACCTGCTCGCCACCAACTGGCACACCACATACAAGAAGCACACCGACCTCCGTCTGCAATTGTCGTGGATATTCGACAAGTCGACCACAGAGAGCCATTATGAGCAGACCTATCTCGACATCGACAACGGAGGGAAAATCACAGAAGACCGGAATTCCAAAAGCTATACCAACGAATGGAAGGCTGAAATGACCTACAACTACAACGGTCCGAACTATTTCCTCTTGAACCTACTGAAGGGAACTCTGAACTACGACCACAGCTATTCCACGACCTTGCTCAACGGGAGAGAGACCTACGAGCGGGTGCTGCCCCGCAAAAGAAAGATACAAGACCGGCTGAACATCACGCTCGCCGGTACACCCAAGGTGTCGCAGTCCATCTTCTCCGAATTTCAGCACAGCTATCTGCCTGGACAAATGAGGCTCTACAACGGCACTGACGAGCAACTGGACTTGAAGTCGACCAGATGGGAGACCAACTATTCCTATCGCTACCGACTGTCCGACAGGTTCAACATTGCCGCCACCATAGAATACGACATGGAACGGAAAACAGAATTTGTATCCTACAACGACACGATTGGCACCACACGCTACAAGAAGGACATGGTTACCGCCAGTCCTGCCATCCACTACTTCTTCAACAACGTCAACGCCAGCATCATCTACAGGTTGTCGTGGCTCTCTCGCTCACTGACCACCGACAACGACTGCCGATGGATTTCCCAGCCTACGGCAAGTGTGAGTTGGATTAAAGACGCCTGGTCTCTACACGCCAACTACCAGCACACCTTCACACCAAGCGGTTTTGAAGATACCGACCCACTGCGCGTCTACACATCCTACAACTATGCCACCTCAGGCACGGGCAAGAACAACCACTCGGCGGGAGACAACGTATTCATGAAAATCGACTACCAGCAGCCTGGCTATGGATGGAATGGAAGTCTGGGCTACAACTACACCACCAGCAAGTTCAGCACGCTTTACGAGAGCACGCTGAACGGTGGCGTGTATATCCGCGAGAGCATGAACGAGGAAAACCGGAGCAACAGCAGTAACTTACAAGCCTCTGTAGGCCATCGGTTCCGCCGCATGCACACAGACATCAACATCACCGGCGACTATGGCTGGCGCAACTATCAGATTCTCTACAACAAGACGAAACGTGACAGCAAGAGCCAAAACCTGTCCTTGATGTTTCGCCTCAACATGCGCCCCGCCCGCATCTTCAATCTGGAGGAGAACTCCACCTTTTTCCTGAGCCGCCAAGCAGTGACAACACGTTCCACCCTTTACCGCAAATTCAGTCATAAGCTCAACCTTTTCCTCACACCTGGCAGTTTCATATTCGCCATTAAAAACGAGTGCTGGCATTCCACAGACGGCTCCGAGAAGTTCAGTCTCTTCTCCGACTTTTCCGCCTCCTACAAGACGAAGAAGTATGAAATGAAAGTCGTTTGCAACAACCTGTGGGGCACCAACAAGCGTGAATACAAATCCATGACCGACCTCGGGACTTATTATTCCATCACCCAACTGCGCCCAAGAGAAATGGTGGCAAGCATCACCTTTGATCTGTAACTAACTGATAGAAAAACAGTATTTGTTGATGGGAAAGTAGAAAAAAGTCACATTATAGAAGAGTATTAGAACAAAAAGTCTTAACTTTGCATGGGAAGGTATATTTGATACTCACAATTGACCCATACCATGTTTATGATGACAAAACGAACAGGCATTTTCGCTATAGCCCTCTTGATGGCATCAACGTCGTTTGCACAGGTGCAGACGACAGGAGAAAGCAAGACAGACAGAAATGTATTCAACCATCTGGACGGTTCCATCACACTGGGAACCACCGGACTTGGCGTAGACCTTGCCATGCCCATCGGCGACAGGGTGCAGGTGCGCACGGGCTTCACATTCTTCCCTCACTATGAGCAGACGATGCACTTCGGCGTGCAGGTGGGCGATGATGCTGATCCTACCGTGCAGGATGAGAAATTCAATAAGCTCTCCAATACGCTCAATGAGATGTTTGCCTTCGAGGTAGACCGCAATGTGGACATGAAGGGCAAGCCTACGATGAAAAACTTCAAGCTTTTGGTGGATGTGTTTCCTTTCCGCAACAAGAAATGGCATATAACGACCGGTTTCTATTGGGGTCCTTCTACCGTAGCCAAGGCTGAGAATGCTGCATACGATGCCACTTCGCTCGTCAGCGTGGCCATCTACAACAATCTCTACGACAGGGTAGCGGCTTCCTATGAGTCTATCCAGCGTATGATGGAGGGCGACACTTCGGATCCTATACCTTATATTAAGATTAACGGACAGGAATTTTATGCTGGCGAGGAACTTTACAATAAGTTCCAGAACTATGGCAGAATGGGCGTGCATATGGGCGACTACAAGGACGGCACGCCCTACCGCATGGAACCTGATGCCAACAATATGGTATCGTGCAAAATCAAGGTGAATCGTTTTCGCCCTTATTTAGGATTCGGATATGGTGGAAAGCTGTCTAACAGGAGTGAGCGCAACTGGATCTCGTTCGATTGTGGTGCCATGTTCTGGGGCGGTACACCGAAGGTGCTTACCCATGACGGTGTCGATCTCGCCAAAGATGTGTCGAATATCGGCGGTAAGGTGGGCAACTATGTGAGTATCTGCAAGACATTCAAGGTATTCCCCGTACTGGAACTTCGCCTCACTCATCGCATCTTTTAGACATCACATTTTATAGCAACAAAAAAAGAGTACTGCATGATTTGTGTGTGCAGTACTCTTTTTTTGCTTTATTTGATGACTATCTTCTTTCCCTTGAAAATATAGAGACCTTGTGGCAGGCCGTCTGTTGAGGTGGCTTTCTCACGTACCACCATACCCTTCATATTGTAGACGTTGGCAGGTTTGTTGGTGTCGCTGCTATTAATCTCTACGACACCCGCAGGGTCGCCTTCGGCATAGAGTTTCAATTCTGCCGGGATGGTGCTGCTCACAGGCACGTAGGCGGTGTTGTGAGGGATGGCTTTCACGATGGGGTACTCATAGGTGTACTTGGCGATATACTTCTTGGTCTTGATGTCGTCCAGATAGGTTTCGGCATTGTTCAATACCAGATCGCCTGCCTCGTTGACGCCCAGCACACGCATGGTGTTGGCATCAAATGGGGTGCAGTTGAAGTGGTCGGTTTCTCTGACTCCCATACCGAAGTACACACCCGTAAGCAGGTTGCCGCTGATGGCGGAAGGTGAAGTGCTTTCGATCTTCAACTTGTTGCTGGCAGCATCGGCTGATGAGCATTCGATGATGACCGGTGTCTTGCCGGGTACGATGCCCGTTATCTCCTTGTAGATGGCCTTACCTTCGTCTTTCACCTCACTGATGTAGTAGGCTTTCATTCCCTCTGAGGCGAGACTGAAGGGGAACTCGGCAAAGAAGGTGGTGTAATACTTGCCGTTGGCATTGATCTTCGGACTTACACCCAGATAGTTGCTTTCCTGGTTCATGGGCAGTATCTTCCAGGTTTTGTAGGTCTGGTCGATGGTCTGCACATAGCTTTGGTCTTTACCCTTGAAGAAGTCGTTCTCGTCGCTCAGAAACAGGATCTGTCCGTGATCGGTCTGCCAGGCTCTGTAGGTGCCATCATTCAGCTTGTTGAGGATGATGTAATACTGAATCATGTTGTACACGTTGGCGCCCTGGGCACTGATGTTGTAGCTGTTGCCCGATACGTTCTCGATGTAGAACACACTTCCGGGGTCGGTGAGTACTTCATCGAAGTTCTTCTTGGTCACCAAGGCTGCAGCATCCACGGAGGTAGACGCCATGTCAACGCCCGTGCTGTGGTTGTCGCACAATGACATGTATCTTTCTGTTCCCGTGTTCTGCACACGATAGTATCCGCTGCCGTTGAACTGGGCTTGTGCTGTTAGTCCTGAAATACAAGCAATCGCTATTGATAGAATATTTTTTCTCATTATCGTTTGTTTAAAAACAAAAATAACCGATTTCCATGCGTTATCACGTTTTGTAGAGATAAGGATGAAAATCGGTTAATATAATTGCGTATGGGATAATCTGAATACGATCGGTTACTTAGCGATACAGATGGTTACGCGGTTCATGTCGTTGTCGTCGAATGGCTGCACAGTAGAACCCTTAGAGTCTTTTGTCATGCGGCTCTTGTCGATGCCTTTGGCTGCGAGCGTATCATATACAGTCTGAGCACGCTTAGCGGCAATCTTGTCGTTGATGGCATCAGAACCTGTGCCCTTGTCTGCATAACCGGTCATCGTAACCTTTGCATCAGGATTCTCCTTCAGGAACTGCACGATGTCAAGGATCTTGTCGTTCTGAGACTTGGCAATGACAGAGTTGCCGATGGGGAAGAAGATGTCGCAACGATACTCTTTCTTTTCAGCAGCCTTCTTTGCTTCCTCTCTCGGTGCGGGAGCTGGAGCCGGCTTCTCAACGATGCGCTCGATAACACGCTCTACAGGAGGACATGCAGGAACCGACTTTGTGGTGTGTGTCTTGCCGAAAGCAACCTTCAAGCCAACCAATGCGTTGAAATACCAGTCGGGGTTGCCTGCCTTCTTTGAGTTGTACTTGTCGCTCAAGGTGTTGGCAGAAGCTTCAATGCCGAGGCTTACCTTGTCGCTCAGGCGGAAGTCTACGTTGGCACCAATGCGGGCTACGAAACGAGCCTTTGTACCCTCACCGTTGGCATCGTTCCAAAGGTAGCCCAAGGGCTGCTTGCCAGTGAGAGATGCGAGGCTGCTATAGTGCGCTGCAATGTTGTTGTTGGCTGTGGCAGCCTCCTTGTTGTTCCAAGCGATGTTGGCACCGAGACCGCCGAATACGCCTACAGTCACTACACGCTCAGGATTGTACTCGCAGAAGAGGTTGGTGAGGTTGAATGTAGCATCTACCATAGGTGCTACATAGTTCCACTTCCATTTCTGCTGGTCCATGCCGTCTACATTCTGACCGGCCTTGCTCTGCCATGCATTTACAGAGAGGCGAGCGCCCACTACCTTGTTGAAGTTGTAGCCTACGCCAATCTGTGCGTTAGGTGAAAGCAACTTGCCGAAACCAATCTCACCCAATGTGTACTGGCCACCAATCTGAATCTGGCCATACCAATGTGGATTGAAGACATTAACAGTCTTAGCTTCCTGGGCTGAAACAGCGGTACAACCCATTGCCAATAAACTTGACAGTAATATATTCTTGAATTTCATATGATAAACTGTTTATTATAGTTTGACGAGTATTTTAGGATGTGGCAACACGATGGTTGCCACATCCATGAATTCCTCATTTTATTATTCTACGACCTTTACATAGAATGTCTTGGTCACCTTCACACCAGAGTAGTCTACAGCCTCATAGGTAAGTTCGTAGACACCTGCCTTGTTAGCCTGGAAGCCAATCTTGTGAATGTCGCCACTTACTACCTTGCCAAGGTTCTCACCGCTAACCGTTGCACCGGATGGCTTGTTTGTTACGGTGATGCACTTCTTGTAGGCAGGAGCAAGGATCTCGCCGGTGTATGAGCTTGCTACGAATACAGTAGAAGCCGTGCCACCGTTCAACTTCAAGTAGGAAGCGCCCTCAGACTCGCGAGCGAGCTGACCCCAGCTGCCTTCGCTTGTGGTGTAGAAGATGGCGGGTTGGAGAAGTGAGTTAGACTTGCGGAGCAAGTTCTCGAACTTCTGGATGAAGTTGTTGATGCGGGTGATGTACTGGCCGTCGATGGTCTCAGAGTAACCCTTCACCTGGTCTACGATGTCGTTCACGCTGCCAATCATGTTGCCAACCTGAGAGTTGATGCTTGTGATGATCTTGTTGAATTCATCCATAGGAATCTCAACATCGTATGTCATATCTGTCTTGGCAGAGGTGTCGAGCGTAATCTTTACATCTTTAGGGTCGATCTTTACGTTGCCAACGCTTACCTTTACGTCAGCTGTAGTGTTTTTCTGAAGGTCTGTGAGGTCAACTGTTACTACACCTGTAACTGGGTCAACAGAACCATACAATGTGGTAGCACCAAATGTAACTGTCGCCTTCTCCACATTCACTACTGGTGCCTGAACTTCACCTTCGATGCTAACCTTGATATTGTCAAGATCAGGCATACCCTTCAGAGTAACAGATGTCTTCACTGTACCTAATCCCTCGATAGGAGTCCAGTTGAACTTATAGTCGTTGAAGTTGATCTTGCTCTGGATGGTTGGGAATGAAGGCAAGTCGAGGTTCTTCAAAGTGGTGTTGTCCTTCAAGAAGTTGTAAGACAACGGCTTGATGGCTGTTGCTGCCAAGCTCAACTTAGAAGTGATGGTGCGTGTCTCCACGTTCTTGCCGTCTGTAATCTCCTGCTCAGCCTGAAGAGCGTATGCTGTCAAGCGGTTGTTGAAGGTGCTGGCGATGGTGCTGGCCACCTCACCGAGGTTCAAACGGGTGGTGCTGGGCTTGCGGAGCTTGTTCAGCACGTCCTTGGCAACATCCTTCAATGCTGTAGCGTCTGAAGAGGTCCAAGTCTTGGCTGCATCCAAGTTGCTCTTGTCGAGGTTGATCTTGATGGCATACAAGTTGGTGGTGGTTGCACGGCTGATACCATACTTCAACACCTTGTTTGACTTAACAACGGTGGCTGTGAAAGGAGCCTCGTTGCCCTGGCTGTCTACAACCTTGAGGGTTGTGCCGGTGAAGTCCTTGTTGGACGGGTTGATGGTAGCATATACGATACCTGCGTTCTCGCCAGACTCGCCGTCAATCAAGAGGTCATTCTTGTTGATGGTCTCGTCACCAATGCTGCAAGTGTTGGCTGATGTGCCATAGTATGCACCCAGGATGTGAGCCTCTACGCCAAGGAACGACATGTTCTCATAGCCGCTGATGGGGCTTTCGGTAGCCTGAAGCTCGATGCCTGTAATCATGTTGACCATGGCATTGAACAGGTTATTCAACTGCTCCTGAACCTTGTTGATCTGCTCCTGAATTTCCGTCTTCAAGGCTGTGTCGGCAGCTTTAAAAGCATCCGTCAGCTCGCTTGCCTTGTTGTTGAGTTCAGTCTTTGTCACATAATCAACAAGTTTGTTGTTGATTTCATCGATGGCTTGCTTATTCTTGTTGCTCAGAGTCTTGTTGGCGTCTACCTGCACCTTCACGGCATTGAAGTCAGTCGTGTCCACCTTTGCATCGAGCTTGGTGTTCAATCTGTCAACCACATCCTTCAATTCAGCCTGCTTGTCTGCCACCTGAGCAATCAATGCTGAGTCCTGAAGAACACGTGCATCCAAATCATATGTCAGGTTGTAGAGCTGAGTGATATATGTGCTATACTGTGCCATCTGGTCATCCAAGCCATCGGTAATTTCCTTCAAGGCAGCAATCTGCTCGTCGGTGTAGGTCTTGCAAGTTTCGTGGCAAGCACTAATCTGTGAGCTCAAAGCTGAAATGGACTGCTGAAGTTCCTGCTGAGCCCGTGCCACAGCATCATCTGTGTAAGAGTTTGATGCAGACGTTGCATCTTCAATAGCTGTATTGGCACGTTCTATCTGTCTTTGCAGACCTTGAATATCCGACTTCGTCTGGGCGATATCGCCCTTGATGCCGGTTTTGTCACTGGAAGAGCCCAACTCATCCTCCAGTTTCTTCAATTGACCATTGAGACTGCTTTCATCACTCTCAGAGCCAATGATTCTCTCCAACTCGGTAACTCGGTTACGCAATGCTTCTGCCTGACTGTTCAACATTTCAGCAATGGAACCCTGCGCATTATACGCAGCATCGCTTTCATGATCAGTACAAGACACAAAAGTGCTTCCTCCACCCACTAAAAGAGCCGAAAAAAGCAAAACACTTACAAATTGTCTTTTCATCACTTTTATTATTTAATCAAATTATAAATTCACAAAATTTAGCTTTTCTATAGTGACCCGTACAACATAGATAGCAGAAGCACCTGTTTGTCTACATCCGAGCTAACCACTTTCATAACAAGCATATATATATACCGAGCGCAAAGTTACATTTTTTTCTTATAACAAAGAAAACTTTATTCTTTTTTTTATTAATAACGATAAAAAAATTCAAATACATCAATTCATAAAGCCTCTGGCAACAATAATCGCACCCATAACAATAAACGCGCGCGATTCGTTATATAAACCTTATCAACCGCGAAGAAGAACAAATTCCCCCTACCGCTTAACTGCCCAAGAACATGCCATTAGTCTCATGCTCAGTACCAGCTAAGTGTTACTGCAGTAACAGTTAACTGAAACTCCAGTACCGGCTAACTGGTACTGGAGTTTCGCTTAGCCGGTACTGAAAGCGGTACTGATAGCATCAAGAAACAAGCTTATGCGGATCGAAAAAGGAGCATATATGGAGCGTTCTTTTCATTTTCTCTACCCGACCGTGCCCGATTTCCTTCTTCATACGTAACTAAGGAAAGAGATTATAGAAAAGAGAACACGAGAATTTAGATTTTATGAAGAGAGAACACAAGAGAAACATGCTCGCCCTGTTTCTTGGTCTACTGATTGCCGTCAACATACAGGCGCAGGACGTGACCAAGAAAATGAGCGCAACATTCAAGAACACGCCTCTTTCGGAAGTTTTGAAGACTATCGGAAAGAAGACAGGCGTCAGAGTGGAGTTCGCTTACGAAGACGTAAACACCTACAAGGTGAACGCCTCCCTAAAGGCTGTCAATGCCGAAAGCGCAGTGAAGACCGTCATCAGCGGCTATCCGCTGACCTACCGTAAGGCAGGCGACAAGTTTATCATCGTCAGCAAGACACAGACAAAACCGCAAGCAAAGGACACGCAACGCCCCACAGCCCAGCAGCAGACCATGCAGGTGAAAGGACTGGTGACCGATGAGAACGGCACCCCTTTGACTGGTGTCATGATCGCCATGCGTGGCAAGAGTGGCGGCACCATGACTGACCTTGACGGACGATTTGAGATGACCCTGCCAGACGACTATGACGACGCCCTCACCTTTTCCTATATAGGCATGCGGCAGGAAAAGATAAAGATGTCGAAGTCGAGAAACAAGCAACTGCGAGTGGTCATGCACGAGAATATTGGCACACTGGGAGAAGTGGTGGTGACTGGCTATCAGGTGCTCGACAAGCGTAGCCTCACCTCGGCAGTCACCTCTGTGAAGATGGAAGACCTGGCGCGTGCAGACATGAGCAGTCTCGACCAGATGCTTGAAGGAAAAGTGCCCGACCTGCTGGTGAGCAACAACTCGGCAGAGGTGGGTGTGGCTCCAAAGATACGCATCCGAGGCACCTCCACCCTTGTCGGCAACCGCGAACCGCTGTGGGTGGTAGACGGTATCATCGTGCAGGACCCTGTGGAGGTGGCACCCGAAGAACTCAATGACCCTGACTATGTGAACCGTATCGGCAACGCCATTGCCGGCATCAACCCGCAAGACATCGAGCGCATCGATGTGCTCAAAGACGCAGCTGCCACCGCCATCTATGGCACCAAGGCTGCCAATGGTGTGATCGTGGTGACGACCAAACGTGGTTTTGAGGGCAAGCCGCAGGTGAGCTACTCGACCAATGTCACCTACAAGCGCCGTCCCCGCTATAGCGACCGCTCTATCAATGTGATGAGTTCCAAGGAGCGTATCCAACTGTCACGTGAACTCGCCGAGTCGCACTATCACTGGGACAGCGATGTGACCCTCGTGGGCTACGAGAAAGCCCTCAACGACCTCTACAACAAGGATATCACCTATTCGGAATTCACCAATCAGGTGTCTGCCATGGAGAGTCAAAACACCGACTGGTTTGACTTGCTCTGCCGCGACAGTTGGTCACAGCAGCACACGGCAAGCGTGAGTGGCGGTTCTTCACGTTCACGCTATTATGCATCGCTGGGCTACAACAAAGACAACGACGTGATCAAGTGGAACAACAACAAGCGCTACACCGCCTCGATGAACATCGACAACACATTCAGCAAACTGCTCACCACCTCGTTTACATTCAACGGCTACCACACGGAGCGCAACTATTATCAGGACAACCTCAACCCGCTGGACTATGCCTACACTGCCTCCCGAGCCATCAACCCCTTCAATGCTGACGGCACTTACGCCTACTATCAGAAAAGGATGAACGGTGTGAACACCAACTCCACCACCTATAATTATAATATTCTCAACGAGCTCGACAACAGTTACAAGAAGCAAGTGACCAACTCGTTTACGATGACCGCCAACCTGAAGTTCAACTTCACCGACTGGCTCACCGGTAACGCCATCTTCTCGATGACCAACCAGAATACCGACATCGAGGGCTATTGGGGTGCTAAGACTGCCCATGCCGCCGTGCTGCGCGGTGCTGAATACGGCGAAGAGATCAAATGCAAAGACTCTTCCCTGATGCCGCAAGGTGGAGAACTGAGCAAAAACAATGTGCGCGACATGAACTATACCGCCCGCTTCCAGTTGGACGCCAACAAGTATTTCGGAGAGGATGACAAGCACAACGTGTATGCGACCCTCGGTATAGAAATCAACTCAGACAAATATAAAGGCTACAGCACGGTAAACCGTGGCTACTACCCCGACCGTGGCGAGACATTCGTGTCGGACATCGACCCCACCGTCTACACCGGCTATGCTTCATGGCTCGCGAGCAACGTGCCTACCGTGACGGACAACATCACCAACACCTTCTCCACCTATCTGTCGCTCACCTATGCCTACAAGCGCTTGTGGCGTGTGAACCTCAACGGACGTGTAGACGGATCCAACAAGTTTGGCGACCGATCCAACGACAAGTTTCTTCCCATCTGGTCGCTTTCCGGCAGCTACGACCTGAGCAGTCTGCTGAAAGCCCAATGGATAGACTATGCCTCGGCTAAAGCCTCCTTCGGTTTCCAGGGCAACATGCTCGACACGGAGTCGCCTGTCATGACCATCCAGAAGGGCACGATGGACAGCTATTACAACGAGTTCACCTCCACCATCTACAAGCACCCTAACCCCGATCTGAAGTGGGAGAAGACCACCTCTTATAATATAGGTCTTGACTTCAGCCTCTTCGACCACCGTCTGGAGATGGACATCGAAGCCTATTACAAGAAGACCAAGGACGCCTTCATGACCAAGAAGGTGTCGAGCGTCAACGGCGTTTCTTCCTATGTCATCAATGGCGGCGACGTGATGAACAAAGGCTACAGCTTTGACATCACCTACAACGCCATCCGCAACAAGGACTTCCGATGGACCATCTCCACCTCCATATCAAAAGTGATCAACAGCGTCAACTCGCGCCCCGACTCACAGACCTATGACCTGAGCGACTTCCTCGACGGTACGGCAGTGGTGGAAGGGCAGTCGGTCAACACCTTCTACAGTTACAAGTTTATCGGACTGAGTCCGAAAGACGGCGGACCTCTCTTCGACGACTATGCCGACAATCAGGCTGCCCTGCGTGGCTTGAGCAAGTATGACGTCTACACCACCGTGCTCGAAGCATCGGGCAAGCGTGACGCCGACATACAGGGAAGCCTCACCAACACGTTTCGCTACAAGAACTGGCGTGCCACCCTCACCCTGGGCTACAGTCTCGGAGCCAAGACGCGTCTCTTCGCCATGTATGGCAGTGCTGCATCGGGTCAGGCATACGGCACAGAGATGTATCCCGAGAAGAACTATAGCCGCGACTATATGGACCGCTGGATGAAAACCGGCGACGAGAAGAATACCAACATCCCTGCCCTGATCTCTTCCGAGCAGGATGCCTACTGGAAGTATGCCAACCACTGGAGTGTGACCAACCAGGTGGCATACAGCGACATTCCCGAAATAGCCGACAACTACTGGGACATGTATGACTATTCCAACATCCGGGTGGTCAGCGCCGACTATCTGAAACTGCAGAGTGCGAGCATCACCTATGAGATGACACCACAGATGCTCCGCACGATCGGTTTCCAACGCTTGGCACTCACCCTGTCTGCCTACAATCTGTTCACCATCTGCGACCCAAAACTGAAGGGACAGACTCCTACGCAAGGCGGATTCTCAAGCATACAGCTCAGCGACCGTCCAAGTTTCTCGCTGGGACTCAACATCATTTTCTAATCAGTTAAAGACTATACGACATGACAAACAGATTAGTCAAATATATCGTGGCGGCAATCGCCGTCTGCCAACTGTCCTCATGTACGGACAGTTTTCTGAAAGAATACTCGCAAGACCTCAGTCGCGTGCAGGACACTGACGACCTCAACGAGCTGCTCGTCGGCGACTGCCTCCTGCCCAAGGGACTGTGCTATTACCAGAGTTCGTCGACTTATGTAGAGAACCCCAACTATGCCATCCTGCACTTCCTGGGTGATGAACTTACCGAGAATCTGGACATGCAAGCCGAAAACGACATCTTCGGCTATAGGAAGACTTTTTACCCCTACTACACCTGGCAGCCCAACGTGTATATGGACATCGAAGGCAAGACCACGCTCGACAGCAACGAGGACACCTATTGGACTCTCGCCTATACGAAGATCAACAACTGCAACATGGTGATGGAAGCTGCCGACAATCTGACGCCCACCTCGGAAGAAGACAAGATGAAACTGCGCCGCATCAAGGGCGAAGCAGCCTTCCTCCGCGCCTTCTACTATCTCACGCTCGCCAACCTCTATGGCATGCCTTATGCACCGTCGACCGCACAATCCGAACTGGCAGTGCCACTGAAGACATCGGGCGATGTGGAGGACAAGGAGTTTGAAAGAGCCACCGTGGCACAGGTGTATGCACAGATTGTGGAAGACCTGAACGAGGCGGAACAACTGATGACGGGCAACACCGAGTCGCTGAGCATCTATCACGCCAGCCTGGAAGCCGTATACATCCTGCGTAGCCGTGTGGCGCTCTATATGCAAGACTGGAGCACTGCCGCCACCTATGCCCAGAAGGCACTTGACAGGAACGACTACCTGCAAAGCACGCTGTCGCTCGATGCCGACACCTACCCCATCAGCAAGGACAACAAGGAGGTGGTCTTCTCCAACGGGTCGAGCTGCTTCGGCAACCTCATCTTCGCACGTCCGAAAGCCGACCCGTCAGATTATTACTACTTCGACGACTACAGTCCCGTGTGGTCGATCTCTGATGACCTGTATAATCTCTATGATGACAACGACAGCCGCAAGACGACCTATATCACCATGGACGACGACCTCTACAGCTACAAGCCCACCTATCACAAGATAGACAACAGCCGCAACTCCTATGGCGTCTACAAGACGGTGAGCGATGTGTTCAGTATCCGCACAGCCGAAGCCTATCTCAACATGGCGGAAGCCAAGGCTGAGATGGACGAAGATGCAGAGGCATGCCAGTGGCTCGACAAACTGCGCAACCAGCGCATCGAAGGAAACACGCCCCTGAACCTGACGGGCGAAGAACTCGTGAACTTCATCCGCGACGAGCGCGAACGTGAGTTGTGCCTTGAGGGACACCGCTGGTTTGACCTGCGCCGCTACAGTGTTGATGCCAAGTATCCGTATGCCAAGGAGATCACCCACTCCATCACCTACATCTACTGGTCGTCTGCCGTCTATGACAATGTGAAGGAATACACCAAGTATTACCGCCTGGAGAAGAACGACGCGGCATATGTGCTCGACATTCCAAAGAAGGAACGCGAGTTCCAGCCTTCGCTCGGCAGGAATATCCGCCCGGAGCGCAAGCCTATAGAGACTGTATTATATGATGATGATTTTTAATCTGGACAGACAATGAAAAAGACATTATTATACATCATGGCATGGGCAGTGACCGCCAGCGTGTTCACCGCCTGTTCCAATGAAGAAGACACCACACCCAGCCACAAGGAACTAACAGGCTTCTTCCCCGCAGATGACGACAACAGCGAGGAAGCCCAGCTGCGCAGGAAGTTTAAGGACGAGACTGGCAGTTATCTGCTCTTCACCGACACGCTGAGTAAGAAACAGGTGTCGACCGATGCCTTCGGCAAACCCGTGTATGACATCGAACTGGTCGACGTTACCTATTCGATGGTGGGTTCCAACGACAACTCTTACAAGTGCACCTACAAGTATATCACCGACATCAATCGGAAAAAGAAGGCAGCGGAAGTCTTCACCGAGAAGATGGGAAAGCGCCTCGGCAAACTCTCGCCATTCTCGGTATTGCTCGTCGACTCCATCTCGCAATGGACGCTGAACGACAGTTATGAATATGTGCTCTACAAGAAGAACCCGCACCCCACCATCAAGGTGAACACGCGCTGCTTTGCCATCAGTATAAATGGTGACGATGCCTTTGAGCAGGACGACTACTTCGACAGCATGTTTGAGTCGATCTTGCTCAACTCCCTGAAGAGCCAGAGCGACAAGCTCGAAGCCTATTGGGCACCCGTCAAGGAGATGATCGGAACATATAAGACTACGCTCGGTTACGAGCAGGTCTATGACGATGACATCGCACGCTCTGTAGGTTTCCTCTACGACTGGAACAAGTGGTTCTTCTGCACCACTACAGAGAACGACCTGAAAGCCTATATCAGTGCCGTATGCACCTATAGTGCAGAAGATTTTGAGGCTGAATATGCGGACTATCCCGTATGTATTCAGCGGTTCTACGCCCTGAGAACATATCTGGAGGCACAAGGCGTGAAACTGGACAAATAGTAGAATGACACAAAAGACAAAAGGTATGAAAAGATATATCTTCATGGCCGCATGGATGGCGGCTTTCGCTCTGGGACTCACCTCCTGCAGCGACGACGACAAGATGCCCGTGGTAACTCCAAGCGCCACTGGTGTGATGACCGACAACGACGGCAACGAATACCACTGGGTGCGCATCGGCAATCTCGACTGGATGACAGAGAACCTGCACGACGGTATCCCCTTCTTCGAAGACGAAGACAGCGAAAGATGGGGCACGCAATATTTCTCATGGAACGGCACACGCGAAGAAGCCCAGGAACACTACGACCGCTTCGGCAACTATTATTCATGGCAAGAGGCTGTGGATAATGCGCCGGAGGGGTGGCGTCTGCCGACTGACGACGACTGGAAGAATCTGGAAACGACATTGGGCATGAGCAAGGCTGATGCCGACAAGGAAGGTTGGCGCCCTGGCGCATCCACCCTGATGACACAAGGCACGGAAGGCACCGGTCTCAACTTCCTGTATGGCGGACAAATCTGCTACTTCAGTTGGACGATGTCGGTATTTCATGACTACGACTATGGCTATTACTGGACGGCAACGGAAGTAGACGCCAACGGCGAGGCTGCATCCTACGCCCGTTCCATCACGCCAAGCCGCAATGCCGTGAACAGGATTATCGTGCTCCATGAAGAGCATTGCCTCAGCGTGCGTTACGTGCGCGATGCACAATAATAGATGTATAGAAACGGTATGAAAAGATTACTTATTTTAGCCTCTGCCCTGCTTTCGGGGCAGATGGCTATGGCGCAGCAAGCGGTAACCATTTCGGGTGAAGTGGCAGGATGGACAGACAGTCTGTCCATTACCGTGACCTCGAACGAAGGCTATAAGGAGGAGGTATATGGCAAGCAGAAGGTAGCCGACGGGAACTTCAACCTGCATGTGAGCACCCGCCTGCCCCGCATGGCCAACGTCAACTTCTTCAAGAAGAACCCTAAGGCAAAAGACTCCGCATGGGGGAAAATGGACTGGATCAAGGTGGCAACCCTTCGCGTGATGCTCGACGAGACACCTATGCACATCAAGCTGACCCAAGAGCAGCTCATGGAGGGGAAAGAAAAAGCATATGAACGACTGGTAGTCGCCGGCGGCAAGGCGCAACAGCAGTTCAAGGAATACCTCGACTACATGAACGCCAGTGAGCTGCTGGCAGACAGCCTCAGTCTGGCAGAAGCCACTGCATGGTTTGCCTACAACGGCATAGACGACTCCATCAAGGACATGAAAGCCGCCACAGCAAAGGCACAGGCTGAAGTGAGCAGGCTGAACGACCAGTTCATCACAGAACACCCCGACTACATGGTTTCGGCAGCCCTGCTGGCACAGAAGCCCTACAATGCTTTCAGCTATACCAACGAAGCGTTCGACCGACTTTATGCCGCATTGCAAAACAATGCAGACACCTTGCACATGAACTTCCTGAAGCGCAACCTGGCACTGGTACACCGCTTCGGACTCGGCGCACCCTACAAAGACTTTGAAGGGAAAACCAAGGACAACCAGACGGTGAAGGTGTCGTCATTGATGCAGAAAGGAAAGATGACACTCATCGACCTCTGGGCTTCTTGGTGCGGTCCGTGCCGTGCTGCCATCCCCAAGGTAAAGGCGATGTATGAGAAGTATGGCAACAAACTGCAAGTGATCTCGTGCTCGGTGGACGAGAAAGAGCAGGCATGGCGGAAAGCGGAAGCTGAAGAAAAGATGCCATGGCCGCAGTTGCTCGCCTCGAAAGAGACCATGAACCAAGTGCTCGGTCCCTATTATGCCCTCAGCACCATCCCCTGTCTGGTGCTGATTGATGCCGACGGAAAGATTATCTGTGTCACGAACGACCCATCCATCATCAACGACAAGCTGAAATGAAAAACACAATCTATAATAAATTCTCTCTCGCACTCATAGCCTCCGTGATGGCTATGGGTGCTTTTGCCCAGTCGTTCACCGTCAAGGGAACCATCAAGGGCATCAAGAACGGTACAAAGGTGACGCTGCACAGCGAGGAAAGCGGCAGACGTATAGACTTCCAAACACTCTCCAAAGGCAGTTCGTTTGTCTTCACCGGCAGTGTGGAGTCGCCCTTGCTGACAACCATCGAAATCGGTGATAAACCTGAAAGCGAATACAAGAAAGACGAATATCCGGAAAACCGCGGCATCCGCTTTATGCTGGAGAATGCCGACTACACCGTGAGTGCGGCATGCATCGACAGCGTGCCCCACACCTATGCGGTGGAGGGAACCTTGCTGTTGAAGACGCCCAACATGACCATACAAGGAGGCGAAGCGCAACGGCAATATATGGAATGGTTTCAAACCACCTACAAGCTGCAGTTGGCTGAGGATTTGGCAAACACTGCCTACCGACATGAGAAATACTTCGCTGGCAAGAAGTTTGGCGAAGGTGACCCTACCAAGGTTAAACCATTGGAAGAGGCGCTTGCCCAGGCACAAGAGTCTCTGGACAAGGCGAACGACGACTTCATCGCAGCCCATCCCGACTACGTCATCTCACTGCTCATGCAGCAGAAGAAGACCAGCAGACCCTTCACCTATACCATGGCAGAACTTGACAGTTTGCTCAAGGTGTTTGCCGGCAATTACGACAAGGCTCGCTTGGCGGCTTTCACCCAAACGGCAAACCAACTGAAGAAATACCCACGGGGAGCAAAATACTGCGACCTCTCGTTGCAGACGCCAGATGGAAAAAGCGCCCGGTTGGCAGACTTTATCGAGAAAGGGAAATACAACTTCATAGACTTTTGGGCTTCGTGGTGCGGACCGTGCCGTGCTGCCATCCCGAGCGTGAAAGAAATGTATCAGCTCTTGGGCGACAAGGTGAACATCATCAGCGTCTCCGTAGACCGAAAGAACGAGGACTGGCAGAAAGCCATGAAAGAGGAGAATATGCCATGGCGCCAGTTGATTACAACAGAAGAGGGCACCAAACGATTGCGCGAAGACTACATGCTACAGTTTGTTCCCACCCTCATGGTAATAGACCCGGAAGGGCGCATCCAAATGTATACCAACGAGCCAGACAATGCTCACAGGTATCTGGAGGAGTGTGTGAAATAAATCAGTCAATACTGATTTGGTTGTCGTGCCAAATGACTTTGCCTTTGCCTAAGCTGTTCAGGAGTCCAGCAATCTCGTGAATGCCCACGTTCTTGGGGGCAGCAAAGAACAGGCGAGTGTCCATTCTGCCGGGATTGTTGAACACCACATTCACATTATACCACTTCCCGATTTCCTGGGCAATGGTGAGGAACGTCTCGTTATCGAAATAGAATTCCCCACTGCGCCATGCCGTATAAGTCTCGGTGTCTACACGCTCCACCAAGAGTGATTTGCCACTGAAATGTGCATCCTCACCAGGTTGGATGCGTTGAGTGGCATGCGGCGTATTCACCTGTACACTTCCTTCGATAAGCGTGACGTGGGTGTCGGACTCCTTGTAACTTCTGACGTTGAACTCTGTGCCCAACACTCGGGTAGACAACTGCCCTGCCTTCACGATGAAAGGATGGCGAGCGTCGTGCGATACCTTGAAATAGGCTTCTCCTTCGAGGGTCACCTCACGCGTATTGCCCGTAAAGCGGTCAGGATAGGTGAGGCGGCTGTCGGCATTCAGCCAAACGGTGGTGCCGTCTGCCAAGACGACTTCTGCCGTAATGCCCGATGGTGTGGTGAGCGTGTTGAGCATGATGGTGGTGCTTGCCGTACCACTGACTGCAGCCCTTACTTTCTTCCCCACCTTACGGGCTGTTTCATCGCCATGCTGCAATGTGATGTCGCGGTTGACGTCTTCACGTTGCGCCTCATAAGCCACCACAGCACCCTCGGGAACATCAAGTCCGTTGCCTTTCCCACGAAACAACAGAAAGGCACACGTGAGGACTGCCGCTGCCGTCAACGCCGTTGCCCACCAGCCCCAATGCAGGCCACGGCTGCGGGAAGGGCCGTTTTCTTCCATGAAGTCCGCCAGCTGCTTGTCGACATCAGGTTCGGGATGCGCCTTATGGAGCAGGTGCGCACGCAGTGCCACCTCTTCCAAAGTATAGTCTTCTATCGGGTTAGATTCCGTATTCATCATTGCTTGTTTACTTAACATAGATACGTAGGATTAGGTAAATCGGGTATCTTTTTTGTCTTTATAAAGTTCCCTTAATGTTTTTAAGGCTTTCATGACGTGCTTCTTCACCGTGCTCGGACTGATATGCAAGGCTTCCGCCACTTCGGCATACTTCATATGCTGCAGATAGCACATGTCGAGAATCTGGTCTGTGGGAGGCGACAGTTGGGCGAGCATCTGCTCAACGAGTTGGTCGTCGTCGGCAGAATAGTGGGTGTAATAAAGTTCCGCCACATGCATATACTCCTCGGTATAGAGGGCTTTCTGCCTGTTGTGGCGCATGTAGTCACAGACGCTGTTGCGCAGTGAGGTGGAGAGATAAGCATAGAGCGTGTCGGGATTGATGCTACCGATGCGTTTCCAAAGCGACGTAAACACATCATTGAGCAAGTCCTTGCACACATCCTCATCGTCGATGAAGTGCAAGGCATAGTAATACAGCCGCACATAATGGTCGGTGTATGCCTGTTCAAAGATGTGTTTGTTTTGCTCTCTCTCGTTCATATAGCGTATCCTGTACAGTATACCTTTATCTTATGCAAAGGTAATGTAAATCAGAGACAATACAAAAAGAACAAACGAAAAACAGCGGCATGCGGGATTCCTCTCCCCATGCCGCTGCCAACTAAATCAATTACCTATTCAATGCTCACGCACTAAAACAAAACTTTATGCTACATTCGTTATTCGTCTACCAAGCCTTCTTCAAGCATCCAACGGCCTACCAAGGTCTGATTAGTCGAGGAAGCAGGAGTGTCTGGATTCGTTTCTCCGCCCGTCACGCCACTGGCTGCCATAAGCGGCTCGTTGGCACAATTCACTACTTGGATGTCTGGTCTCTGATATATGTGTCTTTCCATTGTCTTCTCTTTTTTTATTTGATGATATACTTCTTTCCGTTCTTGATGTAAAGTCCTGGCACGTTCATGCTCTTCACACGCATGCCTGCAGCGTTATAGATGGCATCGACATTCTCCTTTCCTGCGACATTCACCTGTGAGATGCCCGTCTCGGTGCCGAAGTCTATCGTCAGCTTGTTGGCAGACGCCTGTCCATCGGGGATGGTGAGATATGCCTGACGTGCCTTCAAGCTGATGTCGTCGCTCTTCACGGGATAGAATGCCACCTTGCCGCTCTGCATCTGGAGCACGTAGTTGTCTTGCGCCACCTGGCTGGCAGTCCATACGCCCGTGAGCAGTCCACTTTGCGGAACAATGTCCATGGAAGCCTCGCCATTGCTGGTGAACGTGTAGTCGCCCTTAGCGGCATTGACGAGCACGGGGGTGTTGGCAGGCACGGTCTCTGTCAGTTCTTCTGCTGTGATCTTGTTTCCATTCACGGCAGTCAGCCGGTAAGCCTTCAAGCCATCGGGAATGTTCGAGCCAAACGGCAGCACCAAGGTGGCAGCCCCTGCATCCGATACCGACAGCGTGTAGGTTTCGGCACTCTCGTCTATGGTGCACTGTATCACGAGCGAGGAGAAAGCCACCTGTGCGCACTTCTTCACGCAATACAGGATGGGCATGCCTGCCTGATGGCCGGTCAACGTGGCGGTGATATCCTGTGCCGACTCTATCTTCCCGCTGTTTGAGATCTCGACGGTGGCACCTTCCGACTTGATGTAATCCCATTCGGAATCGATATTGTTCGTATCACCATTCTTCTTATAATAGTTCTCGCAGCAGTTCGTGAAGGTGATCTTGCTCACCGTCACGTTAGAAGGAACCACGATGGCAAACTCTTGTCCTTGTCCAAATTTAAAGCGACTGTCAGAATAGACATTTGACGTGCCGAGCAACTTAAACACGGGATCGCTGGTCGCAATTCTCCTGTAAGTGTACTTGCTGCCGTCGCTGAACTTCTGGTCTTCATCTTTAGCAGACCCTTCGCTTGTCGTCCATGTGAAGGCATAGGATTTCGACGACGCTATCTTCATCTTGCCGATATTGCCACAATAGTTTTTTCCACCGTCGAACAACAACTTGATATAGTTAACGCCCGCTTTCAGATTTACGTCGAACGACAGATTATAATCTGCGGGTGGAGTATAGCTACTTAGACTCGGCATCGTCTGCTTGCCCACCGATGTATAGGTTATCTTCTTGTCTGTTGCACCTTGCTTCGGAAGCGAAGAAACCGCAGCTTGCAGCATCTCGACGGTATATTCTGTGCTATTTTTGACTGCTGCCGTTAAGGCGATGGTATAGGCGCCCGCCTTGTCGACATCAAGCACAAAAGTATAGTAATCGTTCTTTTTAAGTCCACCAATCTTCAAGTCAGTAGACGTCTTGTCTACGTCAGCTTCGTCAACATTCTTTCCTCCGAACTCTCTCTTATTCAAATAAGACAATACGTTGCCCACGATGAATTCGCTCTCACTGGATTTCTCAACCTTGCAGGCTCCCGTATAGAACGGGCTTGCTGTTTGGGCGAATGTCTGTTGACCAAGCAACAGGGTCATGACAAGCACCACCAGTCTTTGTACGTTTTTTTTACTTTCATTTGGTTTGTTGGTTTTAGTCTGCCGCAAAGTTACGGGGCACTCGTATGGCGGATGTGGAATATCGACACGAAACAGGGGATTATTGGCATAAAGCACAAAAATGCACCATGTTCGTCATATTATTCCACCTCAATCAGTGCGCCACAAAAACAAAGCGGACCGTACATCCCTGTACAGTCCGCCCCACGATATCGTATTTGAATATGATTTATAAAAAAGAATTGTATTGATCTAACAGTTATTTCAGCTTCTTGTATCCATACACTGCCTGTGCCCCCAACTCCTCTTCGATGCGGATGAGCTGGTTGTATTTCGCCATACGGTCGGTGCGGCTCATAGAACCGGTCTTGATCTGACCTGAGTTGGTAGCCACGGCGATGTCGGCAATGGTGGTGTCTTCGGTTTCGCCCGAGCGGTGACTGGTCACGGTGTTGTAGCCATGACGGTGTGCCATCTCGATAGCATCGAGTGTCTCACTGAGCGATCCGATCTGGTTCACCTTGATGAGGATGGCATTGCCCGCACCCATCTTGATACCCTTTTCGAGGAATTTGGTGTTGGTCACGAACAAGTCGTCGCCAACCAACTGGCAACGGTCGCCGATGGCTTCGGTCAGTTTCACCCAGTTGTCCCAGTCGTTCTCGTCGAGTCCGTCCTCGATAGAGTCGATAGGATATTTGGTGATGAGTTCTTCGAGATACTTGATCTGCTCGGCGGCAGTAAGTTTCTTGCCGTTGGGGTCCTTGGGCATGCCGCTCTTCAGCTGGCGATAGTCATAATACCACTCGCCATTCTCACAGGTGGCAAACTCGCTGGCAGCGCAGTCCATGGCAATCTTCACGTCCTTGCCCGGCTCATAACCGGCATCCTTGATAGCCTGGCAGATGCTGTCGAGTGCATCCTCGATGCCGTTGAGTGCAGGAGCAAAACCGCCTTCATCACCCACAGCCGTGCTCAGTCCGCGCTTCTTCAGCAGTTTGGCAAGGGCGTGGAACACCTCGGCACCCATGCGGATAGCCTCTTTCTCGGAAGGAGCGCCCACGGGACGAATCATGAATTCCTGGAAGGCAATAGGAGCATCGCTGTGTGCACCGCCATTGATGATGTTCATCATAGGAACGGGAAGCACGTAGGTGTTCGTGCCACCGATATATCGGTAAAGGGGAATGCCGAGACTTTCGGCTGCCGCATGAGCAGCAGCGAGCGACACGCCGAGGATGGCATTGGCACCAAGCTTCGACTTGGTGGGCGTGCCGTCGAGTTCCAACATCTTGGCATCGATGCCGCGCTGGTCGAACACAGACATACCCACCAAGGCAGGAGCGATGATCTCGTTCACGTTGTTCACTGCCTTGAGCACGCCCTTGCCACCATAGCGGTTCTTGTCGCCATCGCGCAGTTCGAGAGCTTCATTCTCGCCTGTAGACGCACCCGAAGGAACGGAAGCGCGACCTACCAAGCCCCCGATGGTCGTGATTTCTACCTCAACTGTTGGATTGCCTCTTGAATCCAAAATTTCTCTTGCATGTACCTTTTCGATTACCATAATTGATTGTAACTATTAAATATTGATAATGTTGCGATTTGCGAATGCAAAGATAGCGGTAAATCGGCTAACCGCCAATTTACCGCTATCCCTAAAAGTGGGTATTTTCAGTTACCCGTATCTTCTATTTCCATCACTCACTTCACGCTCACCTGGATGGTCTGCAGGTCTTGCGCACGGCTCGACGAACCTACCATGAGCTGATATTTGCCGGGCACTACACGCATGGTGTTGGTCTGGGCATCCCAGGTTTCGAAGTCTTCACGGTTCATCTTGATAGCCACCGCCTTGGTCTCGCCCTGCTTCAAGGCTACGCGCTGGTATCCGCGCAGGGTCTTGATGGGTCCTTGCTGGTCGTCTACACGCTTCAGATAGAGCTGGACAACTTCTGTGCCGTCCTTGGTGCCTGTGTTTTTCACACTTACCGTCATGGTCTGCGACTTCTTGTCATACTTCGGTTTGCCGAAGGCGAAGGTGGTATAGCTCAGTCCGTAGCCGAACGGATAGAGGGGTTCGCCATGGAAATAGCGGTAGGTGCGTCCCTCCATGCGGTAGTCCTCATAGTCGGGCAGGTCTTTCAGGCTCTTGTAGAAGGTGAGGGGCAGTTTTCCGCTTGGGTTCACATCGCCGAAGAGGATTTCTGCCACGGCTTGTCCGCCACGCTCGCCGCCATACCATGCCTGCAGCACCGCGTCGCTGTTGCTGTCTTCGGGCACCATCGCCATGGCACTGCCCGAGCAGTTGACATAGACAATCTTCTTGCCAGCGGCACGCAGGGCTGCGATGGCGTTGCGCTGTGCCTCGGGCAATTCGATGTCGGTGCGGTCTCCACCACGGAAGCCAGGCTCGTTCACGCTCATCTCTTCTCCCTCCAAGCGGGGCGAGATGCCACCCACAAAGACGACTACATCGGCATCACCCACCTGCTTCACCAGTTCTCCGACAGGCATGTTCGACAGCGTGCCGAGGTCAAACTGCAGCACTGCCATGGCCTCCTGCTGCACATAGTCTATCTGGATGCGGTATTCCTTGCCGGCTTCCACCTTGAGTTGCTTGTCGTAGACGCTCACCTTCTCGCGCCATTTCCAACTTTCCACGATGGTGTCGCCATTGACTATGAGGCGTGCCAGGTCGTCGTTGGCAAGGCGCAGGCGCAATGCTTCAGTACGTGTGGGGCGGAAGGTGCCCTCCAAGCGTGCAGAGAAATGTTCGAGGTTGACGCCCGGTGCAAACACGGTGGCACCGCCGTTGCTCAGGTTGACAGGTTCGGAGAGGCGCTGCACGGTGACGGGTTCTCCCTCCATGCGTTCGTTGTTCCAATAGGTGACAGTGAGTCCGGGCTTGCCGTCGAGGGCAGTCAACTCGTCGTAACGGCTGTTGAACTCCTCATTGCGGGTCAGTCCGCAGCCGCCCACGTAGCGGGCATCGGGTGCGAGTTTCCTTATACCTTTTAATATAGTGACGGTCTCGGTGGGATAACCGTTATAGTTGCCCCACATCATCGTGGAGTCTGCTGCATTGGGACCCACCACCACGATCTTCTGTCCGTGCTTGGCGAGAGGCAGGATGCCGTTGTTCTTCAGCAACACCATAGACTCGCGTGCCATGTCGAGTGCCAACTGCTTGTGGGGTTGCGAGGCGATGACGCTCTCGGGAATCTGTGCCCACTTGTTGAGAGACTCGTCGTCGAAGTCGCCCAACTCGAAGCGTGCCTTCAGCAAACGCTTCACGCTGGTGTTGACTTGTTCCTCGGTAATCTGTCCTTCCTTCACGGCTTGGGGCAGTGAGGCGTAGTTGCCGCCACACTCCACATCGGTGCCGGCAATGACCGCCTTGGCAGAAGCCTCAGCAGCATCTTTCGAGAAGCCGTGACGACCGGGACGGAAGAAATCACCAATGGCACCGCAATCGCTCACCACCATGCCCTTGAAGCCCCACTCGCCTCGCAGGATCTGCTGCAGATAACGGGTGCTGGCGCAGCATGGCTGACCGTCGATGCGCTGGTAGGCACACATCACTTCTGCCACATTTCCCTGTTGCACGAGACTCTTGAAGGCGGGCAGATAGGTTTCCCACAGGTCGCGCTCGGGCAGGTTCTCCAGATTAAAGCTATGACGGTTCCACTCCGGACCGCTGTGCACGGCAAAGTGCTTGGCACAGGCGAGCAACTTGCGATATTTGTAGTCGTCGGGACCTTGCAGTCCGCGCACCACAGCCAGTCCCATGCGGGTGGTCAGGTAGGGGTCTTCACCATAGGTCTCCTGTCCGCGTCCCCAACGAGGGTCACGGAAGATGTTGATATTGGGGGTCCAGATAGACAAGCCCTGATATTTCTTGATGGCACCGGCATGGCGTGCCAGGTTGTTCTTGGCACGTGCTTCATCGCTGATGGCGGTATAGATGCGCTCCAGCAGAGCATCGTCGAACGACGACGCCATGCCCGTGGTATTGGGGAAGACGGTAGCGAAACCGTTGCGTGCCACTCCGTGGAGAGCCTCGCTCCACCATTCAAACTGGGGAATGCCCAACCGCTTGATGGCGGGCGAGCCGTTGCGCATGATGTCTGCCTTCTCTTTCAGCGTGAGGCGCGAGCACAGGTCGGCAGCCCTCTCTTCAGCCGAAAGCTTCGGGTTCTGATAGGGCAAGGTCTGGGCGATGCCGCCCAAAGTGGCGAGCACGGATACGCATAGGGTGATGATTCGTTTGTTCATATTATGTTTTAGTGTTATTGATTGGTCTTGTGAAAAGAAAGCTTGCTTTCAGTTTGCCGAGTGCAGCTTATCTTATGCAAAGATAATGCGAATTAGTGTCAAATGTGTGGACTTATTGCATGAAAAAGGTAAGAGGACACTTTTTTACCCTTTTTCATCAATAAATTCCCCCTCAGATTGGCAGGGTCTACCTATCTTTGTGCTCGTAAAAACACCGGAAACCAACAGATTCCAATCTGAAGAAGATATGATGAAAAACAATAACCAAACCATCACCGAATATTATATTGCCCATCGTGACACCATCATCGACTGGGCGACAAGACGAGGCATCGGCACTGACGAAGCGCAGGACTTGGTGCAAGACGTGTTCATGCGTCTGCTCCGCACCGACAAGATGATTTCCACCATCACCCTGCCCGCCCTCGCCTACCAGACCTTCTGTCATTTGCTCTACGACCGCTGGCGCCACCGCAAGTGCATGGAACGCCACGAGCATTATCTGAAAGGGCAGCCGCAGAGTGAAGACGGTCTGTCTGTCATCTCGGCACATGAGACCCGCGTGCTGCTTGAACAGGGAATGGCACGGCTCGACGAGCACAGTTGCCGCATCCTGCGCATGAATATCGAGGATGGTAAGAAGGTGGGCGAAATTGCCCAAGACCTGAACATGAAATACAAAACGGCAGAGAACAAGCTGTATCTCGCGCGTAAGGAAATACGCCAATACATGCGCAGAATAGTAGTCGACGCTTCCTCGCGTTGACCTTAGCGCAGAAGAATCCTATCACACACGAACTACCACCTAATATCAGAAGGAGCCAAACGCATATCTTCGTTGCGTTTGGCTCCTTCTCTTGTTTTCATTCTGCTACAAGCGCAGAGTAGTAGTCGACGCGTCCCCGCGTTGACCTTAGCGCAGATGATATTTACACCTTATATAATATATACGCGCGCGAGGGAAAACTTGCAAGCAAATAAATATTGCATATTCATGCGGTAATTAAAGATAGTTTTGTACTTTTGCAGGCGCAACTCACACCAAACAACGAAAATGGACTGGTTCAACGGACTATTCGACATACACTCTGCACTTCAAGCTACAGTAGTTCTATCCCTCATCATCACCTGCGGACTCGTATTGGGCAAGATTCACATCAAGGGAGTCTCGCTGGGCATCGCCTTCGTATTCTTCTTCGGCATCATCGCCGGACACTTCGGACTCAACATCGACGACAAGATGCTTGACTTCGCCGAGACATTCGGACTCACCCTGTTCGTCTACACGCTCGGACTCTATGTAGGTCCCAACTTCTTCGGACTGATGCGTCACGAAGGCATCGCACTCAACTTGTGGAGCTTTGCCGTCATCGCGCTCGGCACGGTTATGGCTGTGGCGCTGTGCTTTGTTACCCCCGTATCACTGCCCGACATGGTGGGCGTGCTCTGTGGAGCTACTACCAACACCCCCGCACTGGGTGCCGCACAACAGGCATTGCAGCAGGTGGGCGTGTCCAGCAACGGTGCCGCCCTGGGCTGTGCCGTCACCTATCCCCTCGGCGTGGTAGGTGTGATCCTCGCCATGATGGTCATCCGCAAGTTCTTTGTCAAGCCCGCCGACATGGTTCCCAAGTCGAGTTCAGACGACGACAACACCTATATCGCCCAGTTTGTGGTCATCAACCCCGCCCTTGCCGGCAAGACCCTGCAACAGCTGTCGGACATGACCCACCTGAAGTTCATCGTGTCTCGCATCTGGCGAGGCAATGAGGTCATCGTGCCGCTGGCATCCACGCAACTGCATATCAACGACAGCGTGCTCGTGGTGATGACGCGCGACGAGGTGAGCGCCATGGAAATCCTCTTCGGCGAGCGTGTGCAAAAGGACTGGAACAAGGAAAAGATCGACTGGAACACCATCGACTCGCACGTAGAAAGCCGCGTGATCGTCATCACACGTGCCGTGCTCAACGGCAAGGTGCTGGGCGGTCTGCGCCTGCGCGACACCTATGGCGTGAATGTGAGCCGTGTGATCCGTGGCGACGTGAAACTGCTCGCCACCGATGAACTGCGGTTGCAATATGGCGACCGCGTCACCGTGGTGGGTGCCCCAGAAGCCATCAACCACGTGGAGACCTTCCTCGGCAATGCCGTGCAGACGCTCAACGAACCCAACATAGGTTCCATCTTCTTCGGCGTGATGCTCGGTATCGCACTCGGCACCATCCCCATCAATGTGCCCGGAATGAGCGCCCCCGTGCGGTTGGGACTGGCAGGCGGTCCCATCATCATGGGCATCCTGGTGGGCGCACTCGGTCCACGCACGCACTTCATCTCCTACACCACCCGCAGCGCCTCACTGATGTTGCGGCGGTTAGGACTCGCCCTCTACCTCGCCTGCCTCGGCTTGGCATCCGGCGGACAGTTCTTCGAAACCGTGGTACGTCCCCAAGGTCTGCTTTGGGTGGGACTCGGCTTCATCCTCACGGTAGTTCCCGTGATCATCGTGGGCGTGATTGCACTGAAGACCAAGAAATATGACTTCGGCACCATCTGCGGCATCCTCTGCGGTTCGATGGCGAACCCCATGGCACTCAGCTATGCCAACGACACGATGAAAAGCGACCATGCCTCGGTGAGCTACGCCTCGGTCTATCCGCTCGGCATGTTCATCCGTGTGGTCATCGCCCAGATACTCATCATGTGCTTTATATAAATCAGTTAAATAACCTAAAACCCGTGCAAGCATTTGCGCGGGTTTTCATTTTGTCTATAGCGAAACATAAAACAGCAAGACAAAATGAGAAGAAAGAATATCCTATTGCTCGCGCTCGCCCTGATGACGACCCTGAGCTTCACCGCCTGCAACGACGATGATGACAACCGCCATGCAATCTGCCCGGTGCTGCCCCAGTACAATGCCCTGGTAACCGTGAAACCCAACACCGACAACACGTCGGTCTATCTGCAGTTGGACGACAACACCACCGTGTTCCCCCTCAACCTCGCCAAATCACCCTTCGGTACAAAAGAGGTGCGTGCCATGGCTACCCTCCAAAGCAGTAACGACAAGACCCAGGGCTACGACCGCTCTGCCACGGTGATGCGCCTTGACAGCATCCGCACCAAGGACCTTGCCAAAGACCTCGGCACTGCCAACAGCACCACCTACGGCACCGACCCCGTGGAGATTGTCAAAGACTGGGTGACCATTGCCGAAGACGGCTATCTCACCCTGCGCTTCCGCACCAACTGGGGCGGGAAGAAAACCCACTACATCAACCTCGTGGCGACCAGTGCAGACAACCCCTACGAGCTGACGCTCTATCACAATGCCAACGGCGATACGCCCAACTATGCCGCCGATGCCCTGGTGGCATTCCGCATCACCGGTCTGCCCGACACCGGAGGAAAGACCGTAGACCTGACCTTGAAGTGGAACTCGTTCAGCGGCGAGAAGACCACCACCTTTAAATATTGCTCACGCAAGGCGACGGGCACACTCGACATTAATACACAGAACCCGGCATCGCTCGTTGCCGCTGACATGGAAGGCAGCCTGACCACTGCGCCTTTCAACTGAGAAATCTCTGTAGATTCTTTATATTTATATTGCATTTAAGACTTGAGCTCCGCGGGATGTGAATCTCGCGGAGCTTTCTTTTTGCCCTTCTGCCCGAGCACGAGAGCAAACAAAGCGCCGCATTCCTTGGCTATTTGGATGTTAATGCGTATCTTTGTCTCTCACAAAAGACCCAAGAACAACATGACTACCACACTCCACATAGCCATTGTCGGGGGCGGAGCCGCCGGATTTTTCGCCGCCATTGCCACCAAGCGTCAAAACCCTGACGCCGAAGTGACCATCTTCGAGAAACTGTCGAAGGTGCTTGCCAAGGTGGAAATCACGGGCGGCGGCAGGTGCAACCTCACCAACACGTTTGCCGACATTGCCGATGCGAGCCAAGCCTATCCGCGCGGTCACAAACTGATGAAGCGTCTCTTCCGACGCTTCAACCACCGTGATGCCCACTCGTGGTTTGAAGACCACGGCGTGCCGCTGGTCATTCAGGAGGACCAATGCGTGTTTCCGCAGTCGCAGGATGCGATGAGTGTGGTCAACTGTCTGACAAGCACCGCCCTGTCGCTGGGCGTAAAGATCAAGACACGCCACACGCTGACGGGCATGGAACGACAGGAAGACGGCAAGTTACAACTCATCTTCAAGACCGACGGCAACGTGCGCACCCTGGTCTTCGACCGTGTGGCGATCACCACAGGCGGCAGTCCACGCCCCGAAGGACTGCGCCATCTTGCCGACTTGGGCCATGAGGTGGAGCATCCTGTGCCGTCACTCTTCACCTTCAACATTGCCGACAAGAAGTTCAAGCAACTGATGGGTACAGTGGTAGACCCCGTCACCGTCTCCATTTCCGCTACCAAATGGCGCGCCACAGGAGCCTTGCTCATCACCCATTGGGGCATGAGCGGTCCTGCCGTGCTGAAGTTGTCATCCCACGCAGCACGCCATCTGCACGACAATGCCTACGTGCATCCCATGGCGGTGAACTGGATCAACGAGACCAACCGGGCGACCGTCGAGACACAACTGCACGCCATCATCGACCGCAACCCGCAGAAGCAACTCTCCTCGATACGTCCCTACGACCTGCCGTCACGCCTTTGGACCTATCTCATCGAGAAAACCGGCTACACCGCCGACAAGCGGTGGGGCGAGCTGGGCAAGAAAGGATGCAACCAACTGATAGAAACCCTGACCAACGACCACTACGACATCAGCGGCAAGGGCTCCTTTAAGGAAGAGTTTGTCACCTGTGGCGGCATCGCCCTCTCCAACATCAATCCCCATACGCTCGAAAGCAAGGTGTGCCCCCATCTGTTCTTCGCCGGCGAGGTGCTCGACATCGATGCCATCACCGGCGGCTTCAACCTGCAAGCAGCATGGACCACCGGCTATGTGGTGGGACAGCATATCGCGGAGTAAAGGTTTCCAGCACCCTAACTACCTGATGTTAGGCTTGGGCATACGCTTCAACCACCAGCGCATGACGAGATAGGTTTACGCAAAGAAATGTTAATATCTGACGGTGGTCAAAAGAAAAAAGACATTTTCGTCTATTAACTCTCACTAAACTTATATTATTTTTTCTCTATTCATGCACAATTTATAATTTTGCAACCGTAAATCAACAAGACGGAAATGAAGAAATCAGGAATCATCGGAGCCGCACTGATGCTCACCCTCTCGGGGAACCTCTTTGCCCAAAGTGCCAAACAATGGACACTGAAGGATTGTGTGGACTATGCACTGGAGAACAACATACAACTCAAGAAGTCCATTATCACCAAGAAGAGCGCACAGGAAGACGTGTTGCAGTCGAAATCTTCATTGCTCCCGTCGCTCGACTTCTCCACGAGCCAGAACATGACCTATCGTCCTTGGCCCGAGTCGGGATCAAGCACGGTGTCCAACGGATATGTACACTCCAGCGTAGACAAGGTCTACTATAACGGAAGCTATACCGTAGGCGCCAACTGGACCGTATGGGACGGCAACCAGAAGCGCAACACCGTGAAGCTGAACCAGCTGGCAGAGCGTCAGGCAGAACTCGACTCTGCCACGACCGCCAACTCCATCCAGGAACAGATTGCACAGCTCTACGTGCAGATCCTCTATAGCGATGAAGCCATCAAGGTGAACAAGCAAAGTCTGGAGACCAGCAAGAAGAACGAGGAACGCGGACAGGAAATGCTCAAGGTGGGCAAGATGTCGAAGGCAGACCTCGCACAGCTGACCGCCCAGGTGGCAAAAGACGAATACAATATCGTGGAGGCAGAAAGCAACCTCAGACGTTACAAGCTCAACTTGAAGCAGTTGCTCGAAATCACAGGCGACGACACCTTCGATGTAGCCATCCCCTCCACGACCGACCAACAGGCACTGGCAGAGATTCCAGCACTGAACAACGTGTATGAAACCGCGCTGACAAACCGTCCGGAAATCGAGAGCAGCAAACTCGGCATTGAGTCGGCAGACCTGAACACGAGCATCGCCAAGGCGGGCCGCATGCCACAGGTGAGCCTGCAGGCAAGCGCCGGAACCAACACCACGACGATGAGCAAGGAAGGTTGGGGCACCCAGTTGAAGACCAACTTCGACGTCGGTGCCGGCGTGAACATCACCGTTCCCCTCTTCGACCAGCGGAAGACAAAGACCGCCATCCGCAAGGCACAGCTGCAGCGCGAGAGCAGCCTGCTCGACCTGCAGGACAAACAGAAACAACTCTACACGACCATCGAGGGATATTGGATTGATGCCGTGACCAACCAAAACAAGTTCCGCTCGGCACAGACCAACGTGGAAAGCCAGCAGGCAAGCTACGACTTGCTGAGCGAGCAGTTCCGTCTCGGACTGAAGAACATCGTGGAACTGATGACCGGCAAGACCAACCTGCTCAACGCACAACAAGACGAATTACAGAGTAAATATATGACCATTCTCAACCAGCAAATGCTGAAGTTCTACAAAGGTGAAGGATTGTCTATGTAAGGATAACATTTTTATTGACACTAAGGAAACAAAAATATGAAGAAGATCAGCAAAGTATGGATTGCCGTGATGGTGATAGTCGTTGTGGCTGTGGCCTTCTGGCTCCTCTCGGGCAAGAAAGACAAGGCAACGCTGCAATTTGACACCACCAAGGTGGAGGCAGGCAAAATCACCAAGAGCATCACCGCTACAGGTACGATAGAACCTGTCACTTCCGTCACAGTGGGTACGCAGGTGTCTGGTATCGTGAGCAAACTGTTCGTCGACTACAACAGCGTGGTCAAGAAAGGACAGGTGATTGCCGAACTCGACAAGACGAACCTCATCAGCGAACTGAACACCGCCAAGGCAAACCTGGCAAGTGCGGAAAGCACCCTGAAGTATGAACAGGCCAACTACAACCGCTACAAGACCCTCTACAAGAAGGGACTCGTGAGCGCAGACGACTACGACAACGCCCTGCTCAACTACAACAAGGCAAAGGAATCGGTGTCTTCGTCACGCGAAATGGTGACCAAGGCACAGACCAACTTGGGATATGCCACCATCACCTCACCGATCGACGGCGTGGTACTGTCGAAGTCGGTGGAAGAAGGACAGACCGTGGCAGCCAGCTTCAATACTCCTGAGCTCTTCACCATCGCCAAAGACCTGACCAACATGCAGGTGGTGGCAAACGTAGACGAAGCCGACATCGGCGACGTGAAAGCCGGCGAGCGTGTGACCTTCACCGTGGATGCCTATCCCGACGACACCTTCGAGGGCAAGGTGACACAGGTGCGCCAGGAAGCTACCACCACCAACAACGTGGTTACCTACGAGGTGGTCATCAGCGCTCCCAACGCCAACTTGAAGTTGAAACCGGGTCTCACCGCCAACGTAACCATCTATACACTGGAGAAGAACGGCGTGACCAACGTGCTCAGCAAAGCCCTGCGCTTCACTCCAACCAAGGAGACCGTAAACGGTGCCAAGATTGTTGACTGCAAGGGCAAGAACAAACTTTGGACCAAGGAAGGCAACACATTCCGTGCACACGCCGTGACCATCGGTATCACAGACGGCACACACACCGAGATATTGAGCGGTATCAGCAAAGGCGCGACAGTCATCACCGACGTGAAGGCACAAACAGCCTCAGCAGACGACCAGACAGCCAGCGAAGGCGAGACCGAGAGCAGTCCGTTTGCTCCAGGCCCTCCAGGAAAAAACAAGAAAAAGTAAGAGATTATGCCAAACGATAAGAAGGTTGTCATCGAACTCGACAACGTGAAACGCGAGTTTACGGTCGGCGACGAGGTAGTACACGCCCTGCGTGGTGTCTCGTTCAAGATCTTCGAAGGCGAGTTCGTGACCATCATGGGTAAATCAGGATCGGGCAAGTCTACCCTTCTGAACCAGCTGGGATGCCTCGACACGCCTTCAAGCGGCGAATACTATCTCGACGGCGTATCAGTGAGAAAGATGAGCAAGTCACAGCGTGCCACACTGCGCAACCGCAAGATTGGCTTCATCTTCCAGAACTACAACTTGCTGCCGAAGACCACCAGCGTGGAAAACGTGGAACTGCCGTTGATGTACAACGGAGAAGTGAACGCCAAAGAACGCAGGGAGCGTGCCGTAGAAGCACTGAAAGCAGTGGGACTGGGCAACCGCCTCATGCACAAGAGCAACCAGATGTCGGGTGGACAGATGCAGCGCGTGGCCATCGCCCGTGCCTTGGTGAACAACCCCGCCGTGATCCTTGCCGACGAAGCGACCGGTAACCTCGACACCCGCACCTCGTTCGAGATACTCGTGCTCTTCCAGAAGCTCTATGCCGAGGGACGCACCATCATCTTCGTGACCCACAACCCCGACATTGCCAACTATTCCAGCCGCAACATCATGCTGCGCGACGGACGGGTGATCAGCGACGAATACAACCACAACATACAATCGGCAGCCGACGGACTGGCAGCATTGCCACCCAGCACTGACGAATAATCATAGAAGCGAATGAACTATACCAACCTTCTCAAGATAGCACTCAGGGCGATTGGAGCCAACAAGCTGCGCTCCTTCCTCACCGCACTCGGCATCATCATCGGTGTTGCCTCGGTGATCACGATGCTCGCCATCGGTCAAGGCTCGAAGAAGAGCATACAGGCCAACATCGCTGAAATGGGTTCCAACATGATCATGATTCATCCGGGAGCCGACATGCGAGGCGGTGTGCGTCAAGATGCATCGTCGATGGAGACCCTGAAGCTCGAAGACTATCAGAACATCAAAGACGAATGTAACTACGTGTCGGGCATCAGCCCCGTGGTAAACAGTTCGGGTCAGTTCATTTACGGCAGCAACAACACGCCGTCTACCATCTACGGCATCAACCAGGACTATCTCTCGATACGCCAGCTTTCCGTGGATGACGGCGAGATGTTCACCGATGAAGACATCAAGGCAAGTGCCAAGGTGTGTGTGCTCGGACAGACCGTTGTCGACAACCTGTTCCCCGACGGCAGCGACCCCGTAGGCAAGGTGGTGCGTTTCAACTCCATCCCCTTCCGTGTCATCGGTGTGCTGAAGAAGAAAGGCTACAACACCATGGGTATGGACCAGGACGACTTGGTGCTCGCGCCCTATACATCGGTGATGAAGCGTATCCTCGCCCAGACCTATCTCGGGAGCATCGTATGCTCTGCCATCACCGAAGACCTGACAGACAATGCCATCACCGAGATCACCAGCATCCTGCGCCGTGACCACAAGCTGAAAGACGCTACCGACACGACCGAGGGCGATGACGATGACTTCAACATACGCTCACAGGAAGAGTTGGCATCGATGATGAACTCCACCACCGACATGATGACCATCCTCTTGGGTTGTGTGGCAGGCATCTCGCTGATCGTCGGCGGTATCGGCATCATGAACATCATGTATGTGAGCGTGACGGAACGTACCCGAGAAATCGGTCTCCGCATGAGTGTAGGAGCACGAGGCGTGGACATTCTCAACCAGTTCCTCATCGAAGCCATCCTGCTCAGCATCACCGGCGGTATCATCGGCGTGCTGTTGGGTGTGGGAGCCTCCTATGCCGTCAAGATGATAGCCCACTGGCCCATCTATATCCAGCCGTGGAGCGTTGTGCTCAGCTTTGCTGTCTGCTCGTTCACGGGTGTGTTCTTCGGATGGTATCCCGCCAAGAAAGCGGCACAGCTCGACCCGATTGAGGCGATCCGCTACGAATAATGACCATATAAGACAAACAGATAAAGTAGAATTAATCCGAGAGAAATGTTACCTGCTTTGTCAGCGGACTACAGATAAGGTAACATGTTTAATTGACGTTTATTGTGTATGACAGTATGGAGCCGACGTGATGTCGCCTCCATACATTTTTTAAACAGTTGTCAGAAATGATGAAGACAAACAAAGAAACCATACAGCACATCGTCCTTCACAGCATGTTCTGCATGCTGATGTTGCTCACGCCCATCATGTTTATCAGCAACGAGGACCACTTGTCATGGAACAAATACTGGGGGCAGGTGATTTCTCCCCTCACGTTGTTGCTTGTGTTCTATCTCAACTACCTTTTTCTTGCCCCCAGACTGCTGCTGCGTTCCCACCGCATCCAGTTCTTCCTCATCAACTTCGTCATGATTGCAAGTCTCGCTTCCGGCATCCACGTATGGATGGAATACCAGTTCAGAAAAGACTACCCGCAAAGCGAACAGACCGTTAACAAGAAAAACAGAATCAGGGAAAAGCGCCACCACGGTCCCGGCTTCATGTTCTTCTTCTTCCGTGATGTGCTCAACTTCTCGCTTGCTGCCACCACCTCCACAGCCATTGTCCTGGCGAGCAAGTGGTCGAAGTCGGAGAAGGCACGCCGCGAAGCTGAAGCCGCCCGCACCGAGGCTGAACTCAAAAATCTGCGCAGCCAGATCAATCCCCACTTCCTGCTCAACACGCTCAACAACATCTATGCGCTCACCGCTTTCGACCAGGACAAGGCGCAGGATGCCATCATCGAACTGAGCAAGCTGCTCCGCCATGTGCTTTACGACAATCAGGAAGAAGCGGTGCCGCTCAAGGATGAAGTGCAGTTTATCCACAGTTATGTGAAGCTCATGAAGATGCGCCTGCCGCAGAGCGTGGAACTCACAGAGCATGTTGACATTCCTGAGAACATCGAGCCGCATATCGCCCCTCTGATCTTCATCTCGCTCATCGAAAACGCCTTCAAGCACGGCATCAGCCCCACCGAGCGCAGCTTCATCCACATCGACATCCATGCCGACGCCTCCTCCATCGTGTGCTGCATCGAGAACAGCAACTACCCGAAGACACAGGCAGACCGCAGCGGACATGGCATCGGACTCATGCAAGTGGAAAAAAGACTGGAATTGTCCTATCCTGGAAAATATAAATGGGTGAAAGGCGTTGATAACAATACATACAAATCTGAAATTACCATCTATGATACTGAAATGCGCGATTATTGATGACGAGCCATTGGCTGCCGGACTCCTGGAGAGCTATGCCAAGAAGACGCCGTTTCTCGAACTGACCGGCACCTATGGCAGTGCCGTACAAGCCATGAGCGACCTGCGGCGGCAACCTGTCGACCTGCTCTTTCTCGACATCCAGATGCCCGAGCTGAGCGGCATGGAGTTTGCCAAGCTGATGCCCAAGCAGACCAAGATCATCTTCACCACCGCCTTCGGACAATATGCCATCGAAGGCTACAAGGTGCAGGCGCTCGACTATCTGCTCAAGCCCATCTCCTACGAGGAGTTTCTCAGGGCTTCCACCAAGGCACTTGAACTGTTTCAGTCTGCAGAAGGAACATCTGCCGCGCCCACAGCGTCTGCCGCAGAGCGTTTCATCTTCGTGAAGAGCGAATACAAACTGGTGAAGATCAACTTCGACGATATCCTCTTTATCGAGGGAGTGAAAGACTATGTGAAGATCTACCTCGACAACGGGCAGAAACCGGTCATGTCGCTGATGAACATGAAGAAGGTGGAGGAATTCCTGCCCAGTCCAGAGTTCATGCGCACCCACCGTTCCTATATCGTCCATACCAGCAAGGTCACCATCATCGACCGCGGGCGCATCGTCTTCGGAGACAACTATATTCCCATCTCCGACAGCTACAAGGAAGAAGTGCAGAAATATCTCGACAAGCACATGCTTGTATAACACCCTTCAGAAAACGTGCGGGGGCAGTATCACCAAGTGTGACACTGCCCCCGTTTTTATGGGTGTGCAACAGTTATTCTTCTGTCTGCTCTTCCTCCACAGCCTCGCAGTGTTCGAGCAGTTTCACAGCATCCACATACTGTGCGATGCCCTGCGCCACTTCCTTGGCTGCCTTCATGGCGAGCACCACGGTCTGTGGATGGTGCACCACGTCGCCGCCGGCAAACACGCCACGACGGGTGGTCATGCCGTAAGGACGTTCTACCACCTTCACATAGCCCTTCTCGTCCACCTCGATACCGCTGGTCGTAGAGACGATGCGGTTGGCAGGACGCGAACCGATGGCAAGGAAGATGCGGTCGAACGGTATGGTCTGCTCGCCCTCGGGGGTGTTCAGACGGGCGGAAACAAGACGTCCCTTGTCGTTGCCGAGGAACTCGATGGTAGAAGACTCCCACATGAACTTCACGCCCTCTTTCACTGCCTCGTCGTATTCAGCCTGGATGGCAGGCATGTCTGCCTGTGTACGACGGTAGATGACAGTCACGTCGGCACCCAGACGGATAGCCGTACGGGCAGCATCCATGGCCACATTACCGCCACCGATGACGCCCACCTTGTCGCCCTCACGCAGCGGCACCATGTTACGGCCGATGGCACCCTCGTTGAAAGCATTCACGTTGTGGAGCAAATAGGTAGACTGGCTCACGCCCTTGAGGTTACGTCCCGGCACGGAGATGTCTTGCGGCAGCGCCGTACCCGTTCCCATGAATATGGCATCGAAACCATCGGAAAACAGGCTGTCTACCGTCACGTTGTTGCGTCCCACGAGGCAGTTGAGCACGAAGTTGACACCCAACTCCTCGATCTTCTTGATTTCGTCTCTCACCACACTCTTGGGCAAGCGGTATTCGGGAATACCGTACATCAGCACGCCGCCCGGCTCTTCCTGTCCCTCGAAGATGGTCACGTTGAAACCTTGGCGTGCCAAGTCACCAGCTACCGTCAGTCCGGCAGGACCCGAACCTATGACAGCCACCTTTCCGCGTGTTTTCTGGGGCAGCTTCTCACGGATGAGATTCATATCCGTATCGAAGTCGGCAATGAAACTTTCGAGTTTGCCGATCTCAATGCCCTTGCCCTTCTTGGCAAGCACACAATGACCCTGGCACTGTTTCTCGTGCGGACACACACGACCGCAGATAGCAGGCAGGTTGCTCTTTTCGTTGATGATGCTCATCGCCTCTCCCATATTACCCATAGACAGGGCATGGATGAAATCGGGAATGTTGTTCTCGATAGGACATCCCTTTCTACACTGAGGTATCTTGCAGTGCAGACAGCGCTTCGCCTCATCGATGGCTTCCTTTGGCGTGAAGCCTTTGTTTACTACGTCGAACGAATTTACTTCAATATTCATAATTCCTTGTTTTGCAATCTCTAGTTTGCAAAATTACAGATTTATTACTAACTTTATGTTCACCACCTCTATTTATTAACCTTTCTTAATCATAGCGTATAATAAAATCCAAACTTTTGTCATGATTTATGCCCGTTAGATAAATATTTGTTACTTTTGCACTCACACAACCCCGTGTGCAAGAATGCTGATGGGGATACGATAAAAACACAATAGCATGCAGCAACTTTCAGAAAAGACTATAGGAGAATGGCTCGAATATTGGGCGGAAAATGACCCGGACAAGGAGTATATCGTCTACTCAGACCGCAACCTGAGATGGACCTACCGCTATTTCAACAGCCGTGTGGACGAACTTGCCAAAGGTCTGATGGCGATTGGCGTGAAACAGGGCACACACGTAGGTATCTGGGCTGCCAACATTCCCGACTGGACGACGATGCTGATGGCATGCTCCAAGCTCGGGGCTGTGACCATCACCGTGAACACCAACTTCAAGCAGTTTGAGGTGGAAGACCTCTGCCTGCGGTCTGATATGGAGGTGCTCTGCATCGGCGACCACAACAAAGACAACAATTTCGTGCAGATGACCTACCAGATGTTGCCCGAACTGAAGACACAACCGCTCGGTCAGCTGCACAGCGAGAAGTTGCCCGACATGCGCCAGGTCATCTATTTCGGGGCAGAACCCCACCGCGGCATGCACACCATCAACGAGGTGATGACCATGGCGATGACCACCAACGACGAGGCATACGCAGAAGCGCGTCTGAAAGTGAACAGTCACGATCTCGTCAACATCCAATATACCAGCGGCACAACGGGATTTCCCAAGGGTGCCATGCTGAGCCACTATGGCATCTGCAACAACGGCTACTACACCGGCGAGCACCTCAACTTCAGCGACAAGGCACGCCTCTGTGTCTGCGTGCCTTTCTTCCACTGCTTCGGGCTTGTGCTCGGCATCATCAACTGTCTGGTACACCATTGCACGATGGTGGTCACCGAACGTTTCGACCCGTTGCTTGTGCTGGGTTCAATCCACAAAGAACGCTGCACGCACCTCTATGGTGTGCCCACGATGTATCTGGCATTGCTCAACCACCCGATGTTCAACCTCTTCGACCTGCGTTCACTGCAGGCTGGCATCATGGCAGGCAGCATCTGCCCTGTGAACATGGTGAAGCGCGTGGAGCGTGAGATGTTCATGAAAGTGACCAGCGAATATGGCTTCACCGAAGCCTCACCGGGCATGACCGCCACACGGTGGGATGATTCCTTCGAGGTGCGTTGCCACACCGTGGGCAAAGCATTCGAGCACACGGAAGTGAAGGTGCTCGACAAGGCCGGCAGGGAATGTGCCGTCGGCGAAGAGGGCGAGATGTGCAACCGGGGATACAACAACATGCTGGGCTACTACAAGGACGAGAAGTCTACGCGCGAGATCCTCGACGAACAAGGGTTCCTGCACACCGGCGACCTCGGGTTCAAGGATGCTGACGGCAACTTCCACATCACCGGCCGCATCAAGGAGATGATTATCCGGGGTGGCGAAAACATCTATCCGAGCGAGATAGAGGCATTCCTCTACAACATGCCCGAGGTGAAGATAGTGCAGGTAATCGGCGTTCCTTCCGAGAAATACGGAGAGTCAGTCGGCGCATTTATCCAGCTGAAAGAGGGATGTCACCTGGAGGAATCCGACGTGCGCGACTTCTGCCACGACAAGATAGCACGCTATAAAGTGCCCAAATATGTGTTCTTCGTCGACGAATGGCCCCTCACGGGAAGCGGCAAGATCCAGAAGTTCAAGCTCAAGGAGATGAGTTTGACGCTGTGCCACAAGATGGGTATCAAGGTGATTTAACGGCAGTTGACCTTGGCGATTAGGCGGAAAATATGTACCTTTGCATCGTTTTTTTAGAATACAGATATTAAAGATGAAGGACATTTGTTGCATCGGGCATATCACGCTTGACAAGATTATCACCCCACGCCGCACCGTTTACATGTCGGGCGGCACCTCGTTTTACTTTTCCTATGCCCTCAACAGCCTGCCCCGAACCGTAGACTACCAGTTGGTGACAGCACTCGGAAAACCCGAGATGAATGCCGTGGCAGAGATGCGTGCGGCTGGCATCGACGTGAAAGCATTCACGAGCAGTCATACGGTATATTTCGAAAACAAGTATGGAGAGAACTCCAACAACCGCACGCAGCGTGTGCTTGCCAAAGCAGACCCTTTCACCCTTGACGAAGTGGGCGACCTGGAAGCGAAGGTGTTCCACCTCGGCACGCTCCTGAGTGACGACTTTTCGCCCGAAGTGGTGAAACATCTGTCGCAGAAGGGCAAGGTGAGCATCGACGTGCAGGGCTACCTGCGCGAAGTGCGCGGACAGGAGGTGCATGCCATCGACTGGCAAGACAAGATGGAGGTGCTCAAATACACCGACATTCTGAAGCTCAATGAGCACGAGATGGAAGTGGTTTCAGGCAAGACCGACGTGCATGAGGTGGCGAAGCTCATCGCCTCATGGGGCGTGAAAGAGGTGGTCATCACCCTCGGCAGTGAAGGGTCTGTCATCTATGCGGAAGGTCAGTTCCACGAGGTTCCTGCCTACCGCCCCGCACAGCTGGTGGATGCCACCGGGTGCGGAGACACCTACAGTGCCGGCTACCTGTGGTGCCGCAGTCAAGGCGAGAGCTATAAGGAGTCGGGCAAGTTTGCCGCCGCCATGTGCACGCTCAAACTTGAGCACAATGGTCCCTTCGACCGCCACATCGAGGATGTGGTGCGCGTCATGAAGGGAGAATGACATCAACAGCCGCCAACCGCTCACATACAGTGTGTTGACGGCTTTATTTTTATCCGAGAGACATGTCCGTCAATCCCATTCAAGCATTACAACAGCAACGGCTGCTCCTGCAGATGGAGTATGCCGCCGAGAAGGAAGCCTTCCGCAAGCAGACAGAGACCATCGGCATGCAGCGAAAGGTGAAGCGCGGCGATGCTTGGTTCCCCGTCAAGGTGGGGTCTACCTACTACAACTCGCTCAACCAGTTGGCGATAGAGGTGCACCGCACCACTGACCTGGAGATCGAGCACAACTTTGAATTCGGCCGTCCCGTCTGCTTCTTCACCGTAAACGCCGACAGCAACCGGGCGAAGGGCGAGGAGGTGCACTACTTCCACGCCACCGGAACGGTGAGCTTTGTAGACGGCGACCGCATGGTCATCACCCTGCCCGACGGCACTGACGTGCTCGACATTCAGCAGGCAGCCCATGTGGGCGTGCAGCTGTTCTTCGACGAGACGAGCTACCGGCTGATGTTTGAGGCGCTCGACCGCGTCATGAAAGCCCGCGGCAACCGCCTTGCCTACCTGCGCGACCTGTTCTACAGCCACCAGCCAGCCGCCCGTTTCTCTTTCTCCCCCACCCGTTTCCCCTGGCTCAACGCCACGCAGGAGAAGGCGGTCAACGAGGTGATGTGGGCAAAAGACGTGATGGTGGTGCACGGACCTCCGGGCACCGGCAAGACGACCACACTTGTGGAAGCCATCTACGAGACCCTCCGCAGGGAGAACCAAGTGCTGGTGTGCGCACAGAGCAATATGGCGGTAGACTGGATCTGCGAGAAACTGGAAGACCGCGGACTCAACGTGCTGCGCATCGGCAATCCTACCAAGGTAACCGACAAGATGCTCGCCTCCACCTACGAACGGCGCTTCGAGTCGCACCCCGACTATCCGCAGTTGTGGAGCATACGCAAGACCATACGCGAGATGCACCGCAACCGGAAGCGCGGCGACGACCGCTGGCACCAGAAGATGGACCGCTTGAAGGCCCGTGCCGTAGAACTGGAACTGCGCATCCGCGGTGATCTGTTTGGCGAGGCACGTGTGATTGCGTCGACACTGGTCGGTTCTGCCAACCGTCTGCTGGAAGGCATGAAGTTCGGCACACTCTTCATCGACGAGGCTGCCCAGGCACTCGAAGCCGCCTGCTGGATACCCATACGCCGTGCCACAAGGGTCATCCTCGCTGGAGACCACTGCCAACTGCCGCCCACGGTGAAAAGTTTCGCCGCCCTCAAGGCGGGGTTGGGCAAGACCCTCATGGAGCGCATCGTGGAAAACAAGCCCGAGGTGGTGACCCTCCTGCGGGTGCAATATCGCATGAACGAACAGATCATGCGCTTCTCAAGCGACTATTTCTACCACGGCATGGTGGAAAGTGCGCCGCAAATCAAATACCGTGGCATCCTCGACTACGACACGCCAATGGTGTGGATCAACACGGCTGAGATGGACTGCAAGGAGGAATTTATCGGCGAGAGTTTCGGGCGTGTGAACAAGACAGAGGCAGAACTGACGCTCGACCAACTGGAACAATACTTCACCAAGATAGGCAAGCAGCGCGTGCTTGACGAACGCATCGACGTCGGGGTGATTTCACCCTACCGCGCCCAGGTGCAGTATCTGCGCCGACTGATCCAGAAGCGCGAGTTCTTCAAGCCCTACCGCCGGCTGATCACAGTGAACACCGTAGACGGGTTCCAAGGACAAGAGCGCGACGTGATACTCATCTCGCTGGTCCGCGCCAACGACGAGGGACAGATTGGTTTCCTGCGTGACCTGCGCCGCATGAACGTAGCCATCACCCGTGCCCGCATGAAACTCATCATCCTCGGAGATGCCCAAACCATGACACGACATCCGTTCTATCGGCAACTCTACGAGTATGTGAAAGCACTCGAATAAGACTGCGGTCCGTCATGAAGAAGGCTGCATTGCGCCAAAGACCTCAGTACCGCTTCAGTACCACTTAACCGAAACTCCAGTACCGGCTAACTGGTACTGGAGTTTCGGTTAGCTGTTACTGCAGTAACACTTAGCTGGTACTGGGCATGAGACTAACCTCTTTTTTTCAGGCAGTTATTCCCGTTGCCAGACATCATTATTTACCCGCTGAAACAGACCATTTTAGCCTATCCCGTACGAGTCCTTCCCGCACCTTCCGCAAAGGGCAGAAATCAGAAAAGGCACGATTAAACTTGCAAAGGTTAAATTAATGTACTATTTTTGCATACCAACAGCGGAGGAAAAACATACATGAGATTAAAGACGGTCATCATTTGCCTGTTAGCAAGCATCCTATCTGCACCAGCAAACAATCATATCTTTTGCCGGATAAAGGACTTTGCCCCCAATTCGGGTTTGATGCAACGTCACATATCCAGTTCACTCATTGACAAGTCAGGTTTCCTGTGGCTCGCCACATGGAACGGCTTGGTGCGCTTCGACGGTTACAACTTCTATACGTTCAAGCCAGCCATCCACTCCGCCGGCGGCATCTACACCAACCGGGTGTACAACATGAAGCTCAATGCCAACAACGACATCTGGTGCGTGTCGCTCTACAACAATCTCTACCACTTCGACACCCGTCTCAACACCTTCACCAACGTGTCTTCCACCATTCCAGAACTCGAAAAGAAGGACATAGACCATGTCTATACGCTCGACAAGCCTATATCATGGATAGTATTCAAAGATGGTGGCTGCATGCGGGTGAATGACCTCAATTTCAAGACCGACTATACCATATTCGCACCCGGAAAACTCTATCAGAAGGGAGCCAAGGTATATAAAGTGCGCAGAATGTCGAATGGCGAGGAGTGGATACTGACCAACAGGGAGGCGGTCTGCTACAACACCCGCAAACGCATCAAGGGCGACTATCCGTATTTGTTTGAAGTGTCAGGACAGCTCTATCTGGTCTCGAAACATGGTGATGTGACCGCCATCAAGAACGGAAAGACAGCCTCAACGCTCCACATAGGGGACAAAAATGTAAAAGTAAGCAATGTTTCGACGAGAAACGGACTGTCAGCCATCGCCACCAACCATGGCGTGTTCGTGGTCGACGTGAAAAGGAACAAGGCAGACAATTATATTGAAGAACAAGAAGTGAACGACGTGCAATACGATTCCCGCAAACGGATATGGGCGTTTACGGCAGACAACCACGTCACCCTCATCAACCCCTACACCCGGCAGGCACGCACGCTCACAGCCGAACCATCGCACATAAAAACCAAACGCAAATCGCGCCAGGTCTTCCTGGAAGACAAAGAAGGATGCGTAATCGTGAAGCCCACGAGCGGCGTGTTCTCCACCTATGACGAACAGACACAGACCTTGCAGCCCGTGATACTGCAAAACAAGTCGGAAGACGATCTTCCACGCACAGAGATCAGTCGCTACATTGTTGACCACCAGCACAATCTGTGGTGCTTTCACGAAGACCGTACCCTCTTCATCAGCTTTAACCACAAATACTTCAACCACTATAAGAACGGGAAATCTTCGGAAACACGCGCCATGCTCCGAGACAGCAAAGGACGGGCATGGACGGCTAACCGCACCTTGGCGATAGCCCTGCAAACCAGTCCGACAAAGCCAGCCCTCTATCTGCAGCCCGACGGGAGTCTGGCGGCACACCCCTCCGCTGTCACCGGCAAGCCAGCCTACTGCATGCACGAAGACAGCAAGCACCGCATCTGGGTGGGCACCAAAGGCGACGGCATCTATCTCTTCACGCCCGCCAATGCGGCACAAACCGCCTACCGCATGGAACATTTTCTGGCGAGCGACCGCAAAATAGCCAACGGGCTCGACTGCGACAGCGTCTATGCCCTTGCCAGTGACAAGCACGGCAATACCTGGGTAGGCACCTACGGCAAAGGACTGTTCAAGGCGCATACCGATGCCAGCGGGAAGACCCATTTTGAGTCAATCAGGCTGAAACACGAATACAACAAGGTGCGCTGCATAAGACTAATCGGCGATGACGTGCTCTTGGCCGGCACAACGGGAGGACTCGTGTGTTTAAGCCAGCGAACGGACAACAAGAAGATCTATTACAACACCTCTCGCAAAGAAGAATGGGGACTGAAGGCGGTAGACGTGATGGGCATCATCCCCATGAAGGGTAAGGTATATCTGTGCATCTATGGTGACGGCATCCGCGAGGTGACATCCGACAATCTGTTGTCAGACGAACTGCACTTTGCCAGCACGCCACTGCCCACCTCGTCGGCAGCAGACCAAATCAAGACTGCAGTATTGGCAGGAAACAGCATCTGGGTGGTGTCGGAGACATCACTGGTCAGATATATTGTGGGGAAACACCGCTATTTTGTCTTCGACCAGAAAGATTTCATAGACGACATCATCTTCTCGGAAGCAGCACCTATGGTCAACGGAGACATGATCACCGTAGGCACGAGCGACGGCATGCTGTCTTTCAGTGCAAACATCAAACCGTCACCGGCAAGAAACGGCATCTTCTTCACAGGCATCCAGTATCAGAACGACATGGAGATACGCCCTGTCAACGACCTGGAGCGGCTGACTGTCAGTCCTGAGCAGCGCAGCTTCTCGCTCTATCTCTCAGCACTCGACTTCGAGAACCAAAAGAACATACGCTACCGCTATTACCTGAAAGGCTATGACAAGAACTGGAACTATGCCGACGACGGACAACATGCTGTGAACTACAGTGGCTTGCCTGCCGGCGACTATACCCTGGTGGTAGAGGCGACAGACGCCAACGGCACCTGGGGAGACTGCCACCGGGAGATAGAAGTGAGCGTCACGCCACTGTTCACAGAGACCATCTGGTTCCGCCTCATCATCCTGTTGCTCGCCATTGGAGCCGTCATCGGCATGGTCTATGCTATCATCTACTTGAACAAGATGCGGCATGTGCTGCAAAAGAAATACACGCTGCTCATGACCGTAGAAGAGATTGCGCCACAAATGGAGCATACCAACAAACCCAAGACCGACGACGGCAACGAGAAGATCATCAAGGACACCGTAGAATACATCACGCGCAACATCTCACAAAGCAACATCCTCATCGACGACATCGCACGCCATCTGGGCATGAGCCGCACCGCTTACTACACACGCATCAAGGAGGCAACGGGACTGTCGCCATCTGACTTCATCCGCCAGCTACGCATCCGCCATGCCCTGCAATTGCTCGGCAAAGGCGAGTTGTCGGTATCCGAAGTGGCATTCAAGGTAGGATTTACCGACCCCAAATACTTCACCAAATGTTTCAAGGCAGAAATGGAAATGACGCCGACACAATATATACAACAAAGCCGGCAGAAGGAAGAGGCATAAAACAAAGCGCCCCTCACTACGCACACGCGCCGTGAGGGACGAACCAATTAACTTTGCTTTATGCACATTAGTTTAAAACAGTTATACGAGTTTCTACAGTTAGGTATTTAATATACAGATATCAAAGATCTAGTCTCCTTTAACTGTTGCAAAGTTAGCAAAAGAAGCATTTCATGTCGGGTTACAATCCGTCAAATGAGGGGGCAAAAACTATCAAATAACGGTTTTTCCACCATTTGCCGTTGGTTTTACAAGGGTGAATGAAGTAATATGGCATTTTTTTCGTACTTTTGCAACAAATTGATATCAAGTATGAATGTCACCGAAATATTGAACGATAAAACCTCGGGAAAGCATTTCTCCTTCGAAGTGCTGCCCCCGCTCAAAGGCGCAGGAACCGAAAAGCTGTTTTCAACCATCGACAAGTTGAAAGAGCTAAACCCCTTATACATCAACATCACCACACACCATAGCGAATTTGTATACCGCGAATGTGACAACGGACTGCTCGAACGCCTACGCGTGCGCAGACGCCCGGGCACCATCGCCATCGCAGCCGCCATACAAAACCGCTATGACATACCCGTGATACCCCACATCATCTGCAGTGGTGCATCGAAATTCGACATCGAATACGAATTGCTCGACCTGCAATTCCTCGGCATCAGCAACCTGCTCCTGCTCCGAGGCGACAAGGCAAAAGAAGACCGCACATTCACCCCGAGCCACGATGGCTACGCACACACCACCGAGTTGATACAGCAGGTGATGCAGTTCAATGCCGGCAAATTTGTCGACGGCACTCCCATCAAAAACCCCGGAACACCCTTCAACTTCGGTGTTGCCGCCTATCCGGAGAAGCACGACGAAGCGCCCAACCTGGAGCAGGACATGAAATACCTGAAAGAGAAACAGGACCTGGGAGCCGAATATGCCGTGACACAGCTGTTCTACGACAACAGGAAATACTTCGATTTCGTGAAGCGTGCCCGCGAGATGGGCATTACCATCCCCATTGTGCCAGGTATCAAGCCCTTTGCCAAACTCTCACAGCTCACCGTGGTGCCAAAGACCTTCCACTGCGACATTCCCGAAGAGCTTGCCAAGGAAATACTGAAATGCAAGACCGATGACGATGCCAAAGCGCTCGGCATCGAATGGGCAACGGCACAGTGCCAGGAACTCTATCAGCAAGGCGTGCACAACATCCACTTCTACACCGTGTCGGCTGTAGATTCCGTGCACGAGGTGACCAAACGTCTCTTATAACGCAAAGATGAAATTCAGCGAGGTTATAGGACAAGAAGAAGCCAAACAGAGATTTCGCCAGATGGTGCGCGAGAACCGCGTGCCGCAAGGCATGTTGCTCTGCGGCAAACAAGGCGTGGGCAAGATGGCACTCGCCATGGCTTTCGCCTCCTATCTGCTCTGCGAACGGCACGACGGACAAGAAGACTGCTGCGATGCTTGCCGACAGTGCATCATGCTCCGCAAGTGGGAGCATCCCGACCTGCATTTCACCTACCCCACCATCAAGCAACCCGGTTCGAGCAGCGACCACCAGCCCACCAGTGACGAATATGCACGCGAATGGCACTCCATGATCTGCAAATCAGCTTATTTCACCATGGACAACTGGATGGAATACATGAATGCCGCCAACCAGCAAGCCATCATCACTGGTGCTGAAAGCGACGAGCTCACGAAGAAGCTGAGTCTCAAGTCGAGTCAGGGCGGCTACAAGGTGTCGATCATCTGGCTGCCCGAGCGCATGAACCAGACCAGCGCCAACAAGTTGCTGAAACTGCTCGAAGAACCACCGCAGCACACCGTATTCATCATGGTGAGCGAAGCACCCGAGAAGTTGCTCGATACCATCCGCAGCCGCGTGCAACGCATCGACATCAAGCAGATAGCCACCGAGGAAATCAAAAAGGCACTTGTGGAACGCCGGGGATTGGGCGAAGACATGGCAGCCAATATCGCCCGCGTGGCAAACGGCAGTTGGAACAAAGCCCTTGCCGAATTGGACACCGGCAACGAAAACCGCCTGTTCCTCGACATGTTCATCATGCTCATGCGCCTCGCCTATATGCGCAACATTCACGACCTGAAGAAATGGAGCGAGGCAGTGGGCGACTTCGGACGCGAAAAGCAGAAGCGCATGATCGTGTATTTCGAACGGATGATACGCGAGAACTTCATGTACAACTTCCGCAAGCCCGAGCTATGCTACATGACACAAGAGGAGGAGAACTTCTCGAAGAACTTCGCCCGCTTCATCAACGAAGCCAACGTGTTGAGCATTAACGAGCTGCTGCAACGGGCACTGCGCGACATCTCGCAGAACGCCAACGGCAAGATCGTGTTCTTCGACATGGCGCTGAAAATGATTATCCTGCTCATTCAAAAATAACATACATATATATACAACAACCATTTATGGACTACAAAAATTTGAAATACCAGATATGCAACGGATGTGACCGCGGTCTCTGCAAAAGGGGATGCGGCAGACAAGACCGGCAACTGAACACTTACGACTGGCTCGCCGATGTGCCCGGCAACGCGCAAAGCACCGACCTCGTAGAGGTGCAGTTCAAGAACACGCGCAAGGGATACTATCACAACGTGAACGGCCTTGACCTGAAAAAGGGAGACGTCGTGGCTGTGGAGGCAAGTCCGGGACATGACATCGGCGTGGTAACGCTGACCGGCGAACTGGTGAAACTGCAGATCAAGAAAGCCAACCTGCGCTCCGCCGACGACATCAAGCGCATCTACCGCCTGGCAAAGCAGGTAGACATGGACAAATACCACGAAGCGAAGAGCCGCGAACAGGGCACCATGATACAGAGCCGCCAGATAGCTAAAGACCTCGGACTGCAGATGAAAATCGGCGATGTGGAATATCAGGGAGACGGCAACAAGGCGATCTTCTACTATATCGCAGACGAGCGCGTGGACTTCCGCCAGCTCATCAAGGTGCTGGCAGACACCTTCCACGTGAGAATCGAGATGAAACAGATCGGCGCACGCCAAGAGGCAGGACGCATCGGAGGTACGGGTCCGTGCGGACGCGAGCTTTGTTGCGCCACATGGATGAAGAACTTCGTCAGCGTGAGCACCAATGCCGCCCGCTTTCAGGACATCTCACTCAACCCGCAGAAGTTGGCGGGCATGTGCGCCAAACTGAAGTGCTGTCTGAACTACGAGGTGGACCAATATGTGGAAGCAAGCCGCAAGATGCCCAGCAAAGAGATTATTCTCCAGACCCAAGACGGCGACTATTATCTGTTCAAGGCCGACATCCTTGCCGGACTGGTGACATACAGCACCGACAAGAACCTTGCCGCCAACCTCGAAACCATCAGCAATAAACGCGCCTTGGAAATTATCGAGATGAACAAGCGGGGTGAAAAGCCCTTGACCCTTGACGAAGACGGCAAAGCAAAAGAACAGCAAAAGCCCATCGACCTGCTTGCTGGCGAAAGCATCACACGCTTCGACAAGAAGAAAAAGAAGAAACCGGCACGCCAAGGCAAGTCAAACAGCCGCAACAAGCAGGAAGGCACGCCAAGCGGCGCACAACAGGAGAAGCCCGCCCGTCAGGACGCTGCACAGCAAGGCGAAGCCGCAAAGCAGGGCAACCGTCCCCGCAACGACCGCAAGCCCAGGCAAGGCAACCAGCCACGGCAGCCACGCCAAGGCGGAAAGCCCCGTCAGCCTCGGCAGCAAGGCAAGTCAGAAGGCGGACAACAAGAGAAGAAACAGCCCAAAGATGAAAACAATTAATGTCTTTATAGCCCTCTTGCTCGCAGCCGTCATCACGGCATGTGAAAGCAAGGTGGTGTATGACAGATATGACGACACGCCCGTGGTGGGTTGGAACAAGGCAGACCCTCTGACGTTCGACATCCCACCCATAGACTCGACGGACAACTATGCCATGGACGGAGGGCTACGCATCAATGGTGCCTTCCCGTTCATGAGCGTAACCCTCATCGTGGAGACAAGCATCCCCAACCGGAAAGCCAGCCTGTGCGACACCATTGTCTGTCAGACCATCAACAAGGCAGGCAAGCCCGTTGGCGATGGAGTGAGTTTCTTCCAGACCAGATTTCCCGTCAGAGACATCAGACTGGAAAAAGGAGACTCGCTGCACATCACCGTCAGACATGACATGCGACGGGAAGAGCTTCCCGGCATCATCAACGTAGGCATCAGGTTGGAACACCAAGACTGACAAACAAAAGAACAAACAATCACCTATTTATATTATGCACACAATCAAGAAACAAATCAAAAGCCTATTGGCACTGACCATCGCGCTGGCAGCCGTGGTCTGCCTCTCCGCTTTCAAGAAAGACAAAACCATCACCATCTTCACCATCGGCGACTCGACGATGGCAAACAAGGACATCAAGAACGGCAACACAGAACGCGGCTGGGGCATGATGCTGCAGGACTGCTTCACAGAAGACATACGCGTGGACAACCACGCCTTGAACGGACGCTCGTCGAAATCGTTTATCGACGGCGGCAAATGGCAACCCGTGCTCGACCGCATCAAGCCCGGCGACTACGTGTTCATACAGTTCGGGCACAATGACGAAAAGCCCAAGGCAGACCGCCATACAGACCCGGGCACGACATTCGACGACAATCTCCGCAAGTTCGTGCGTGAGACACGTGAGCGCGGCGGCATCCCCGTATTGTTCAACGCCGTGGTGCGCCGTATCTTCTACTACGAATCGGGACAGTATCTCAAGGCGACTTCGGGCAAAGACATTGAAGACGAAGCCCTGCGCAAGACAACCAATGCCGCAGACGGCGGCAAGATCGTAGAAGGCGACACGCTCGTGGATACCCACGGAGCCTATCTGCTCTCCCCACGCAATGTGGCGAAAGAGATGAATGCACCGTTCATCGATGCCAACAAGATTACGCATGACTTGGAACAGGGCATGGGTCCTGTGGAGTCAAGAAAGCTGCACATGTGGTATCTCCCCGGCGAGAACCCGGCAATACCCAAGGGCAGAAAGGACAACACCCACTATAATGTGTATGGCGCAAGAAAGGTGTCTTCACTGTTGGCAGACGCCATCGCCAAGGAAGTGCCTGCCCTGAAAAAGTACGTGCGCCACTATGACCTGGTGGTTGCGAGCAACGGACAAGGAGACTACTTCGACCTGCAAGAGGCTGTAGACGCAGCTCCGGCAGGAAAGAAGACCACCATCCTCGTATGCAAGGGAGAATGGAAAAAGCCTGTGATCAGCAAAGACAAGAAAATCAAGCTGGTGCTCAGAAGTGACGCCAAGATTGTGAAATAAGAATAAAAAGGAGTTGCCCACTGAAGCAACTCCTTTTTTTCGTGTGTTTTTATAGTCGTATAAAGTTATAATCTTTGTCTATCAGTCCGGTCAACCCGTCGCGCGTGGCTTCGAAATAGGGATATTCATCGCGCAAGGAGATGTCGTCATACACGAAATCGGCGACCACAGTGTCGTGGTAATCGGGCAATATCAGTCCCATCTTGCCGTCGCGCTGTGCGATGATGGGCATCACGCACAAGTCGTCGACATAAGTGTAGACCGTACGCAGGAAGTCGTAATGAGGCTGTACGAGGATCTTGCCGGCATGGTCTTTGATGCCGAACTTGCCGTTCTCCTCAAACACCGCATGGTATTGGATATATTTGCTCTTGATACGATTGAGATAGTAGACCATCTTGCGCTTGTCGTTCACCAATGTGAGCAGGTAGTCGAACGTGTCGCAATAGTTGGCCATGGCACGCGTGAGCACAATCTTAAAGTCAAGACCACTGATGGCCTTGCGGTTCAAATCGATATATCTTGCGATGGCATCCTCCTTCTGTTCCACCGTCAAGGATGCCAGTTGTTCCTCAAATTTGAGCATGACCTGTTTGGTTCCAGCCATGCCCTTGATATAGCGGTGTATCTGCCGCCCCATCTCATCACACACGAACTTATCGATTTGCTGCTGTTCTATGGAATCCTCATATTCAGCATCGAAATTCTCAACAGTTATCTTTTTCATGATGAATCCTCCGATTAACAAATGGTAATATTTTAGTGTATCGACAAAGGTAATGCAAATCGAAGACAACACAAAATAAAATAGGCACTATTTGGACGATATGAAGAATTTTTGTACGCTATCTTTAGAACTATTCCGAGAAACTTCCGTAATTTTGTAGGCATCAAAATCAATATCCAATACAATGAACAAATACGCAAAACTTTTTCTTTCGGGTGTCCTGTCGGCACTCGCTCCTTCTGTCGTATCGGCACAAACATTCGACCTTACCCAACAGCAGCCCAACTATTCAGATGCGACGGGTTATGGCTATGATGCAGTAGACGCGACTGCAACCAAGGGCAACAAATCGTTTTTCTATTCTGTAAAGGTGCCCGACGGCAACTATCTCGTGCGGGTGACGCTCGGTTCGAAGAAGAAGGCGGCAAGCACCGTGGTACGTGCCGAAGCAAGAAGGCTGCTTCTCGAAGAGACCCCGACAAAGAAAGGCGAGTTGAAGACATTTGAGTTTGTGGTGAGCAAACGGTCGCCGCAAATAGACAAGCAGAAGTCGGTGAAACTGAAACCGCGGGAACGGAACGGACACTTCAGTTGGGACGACCGCCTCACGCTTGAGTTTACAGGAGCGAACCCCATCGTGAACAAGATAGAGATCACCCCCGACACCACTGCCACCACCCTCTTTCTCTGCGGCAACTCGACCGTAGTAGACCAGGCTTTCGAACCTTATGCCAGTTGGGGACAGATGATTCCGCGCTGGTTCAACACGAACATCTGCATCTCCAACCAGGCGGAAAGCGGCTTGACCGCAGGGACCTTCATTGCCCAGAACAGACTTGACAAGGTGCTCTCGATGATGAAAAAGGGCGACTACGTGTTCTGCGAGTTCGGCCACAACGACCAGAAAGAGCGCAAACCGGGCGACGGAGCGTGGTATAACTTCGTGCACAACCTGAAGATCTTTATTGACAACGTGCGGAAGAAAGGCGGAAACATCATCTTCATCACGCCGACCCAACGCCGCAAGTTTGATGCCAGCAACACGAAAATCGAAGAGACACACGGCGACTATCCCGATGCCATGCGTGCCGTTGCCAAGCGCGAGAAAGTGCCTGTGATAGAACTTCACGACATGACACGCACTTTCTTCGAGACCCTGGGCTACGAGAACAGCACCAAGGCATTGGTGCACTACCCCGCCAACACCTATCCAGGACAGACGCAAGCCCTTGCTGACAACACACACTTCAATCCCTACGGAGCCTATGAAGTGGCAAAGATGGTCGTGATGGGTATGAAGCAACTCGACCTGCCCATCGTGAAAGACCTGCGCCCCGACTGGAAAGACTATTCGCCAGCCCATCCCGACGACTACACCAAGTTTGTGTGGTACACCTCGGTCAAGACCGACACCACCAAGCCTGACGGCAACTAAACAATGGAAAGCGTCTTCATTAAATATATCTTCCTTCTTGGTAGTATCTCTCCGTGTCATGCCCAAGAGATTTCGTCTGACTCAATCAAAGACATTGTTTGGATAGACGACATATCCGATCCTAATGAAATAGACCGGATATGTTTCACTGACTCTTGTTTTTGCGACATTACAACATATAAATTTAATGGCAAAACATTAACGAATAAACATCCCTTTTACTTGTCTAAGACAAGACCTAATACATTTAACAACTCCCTTGTAGGGGAAAAAACTTCGGGTAAATACATTGTCGTCAAGTATAATGACACAGAAATAGGAATTTTCGAAATAAAAGAGCTGACGAAGGAGACCCTTTCAATAACATTTGAATGGGAAAATACAATGACTTTCAGAAAAGAACGAACCATAACTAAAACAGAAAAAATATGAACAATCGACACGTTATCTTATTTTCTGCGGCGCTCCTCGGATGGTTGCCGCTAAGTGCCGCTGTACGCGACACGGTCAACATCGACATGGGATGGCAGTTCCATCGTGGTGATATCGAAGTCAGCAAGTTGGCAACAAGCCAAATGGAGACCGTGAACCTGCCCCACGACTTCCAGATAAGCCAGAACTGGGTGGCACCAGATGCCTCGGAACGTCCTGACAACAGTGATGCAGGCGCCAACGTGAAAAGCAGACTCAGTCCTCGCGGCTTCAAGGAAATGGGAATCGGATGGTACCGCTATGCCCTGACGCCCAAGGCTGAATGGAAGGGGAAGCGCATTGTGCTCGATTTTCAGGGCATCATGCTCGTGGGCGATGTCTACCTGAACGGACAACGTATCGGCGGTACAGACTACGGCTACCTGGGCTTTGACATGGACATTACAGACAAGTTGAAGTTCGGTCAAGAGAACGAAATAGCCGTGAAAGCAGACACGCGCAACCCGAACAACTCACGTTGGTATACGGGCGGAGGACTGTTCCGCGATGTGAACATCATCGTGACCGACAAGAACCTGTACTTCCCGCGTCATCCGCTCTTTATCCGCACTACCAACAACCGCACGGTTGACATACAGGCAGAGATCATGTGCAGAGGCAAACAGAAGACCCTACCTGTCGGCGTGAGGATTCTGGATGCTGACGGCAAGGTGGTAGCAGAACAGAAAAGCGACCTGGCCTTCAACGCAAAGTGGAGAGACGGAGAATACGAGCTGCCCTCCATCCAACTTGAGAACGCCAAGCTGTGGTCGTGCGATACACCTTATTTATATATAGCAGAGGTGACCCTCTACAATGCCGACGGCACCGTGGCAGACTGCATCAAGGAACCGTTCGGTGTGCGCACCATTGAAATCACACCCGACCACGGACTGCTCCTCAACGGGAAAAAGGTGCTACTCAAAGGTTGGGCGAACCACCACACCCTCGGTGCACTCGGTGCAGCAGCCTATCCACGAGCCATCGAGAAGCGGATCAAGCTGATGAAAGAGTTTGGCTTCAACCATGTGCGCACCTCACACAACCCCTACAGCGAAGACTTCCTCCGCCTCTGCGACAAATACGGACTATTAGTTGTGGACGAGTTGTATGACAAATGGCTCACACAGTATGCCGGCGGACGTGCAGACTGGACTTCACTCTGGCAATATGACGTGCCCGAATTCGTGAAGCGCGACCGCAACCATCCGTCAGTAGTGATGTGGAGCCTGGGCAACGAGCTGCAACAGTATGCCAACCTGCCGTTCAACGACTGGGGAGTGACAGCCTATAAGCTGCAAAGAGAGCTGCTCCACCGCTATGACAACACTCGTCTGACAACCGTAGCCATGCACCCCCGCTACCGCAGTTTGGAGACCGACTCCATCCCTGCACCGCTCGCCATCGCTACCGATGTAAACTCATACAACTACCGGTATATGTACTTCCCCGGTGACAGCCGTCGCTATCCCGAAAAGACATTCTACCAGAGCGAGGCAAGCGTGGCAGCCATGGGACCCAACTACTTCGAGATGAACCTCGACAAAGTGATCGGTCTTGCCTATTGGGGAGCCATCGACTACCTCGGCGAAAGCCAGGGATGGCCTATCAAGGGATGGAACAACGGCGTGTTCGACATCTCCCTCCAGCCCAAGCCCAATGCCTATTTCGTGAAGAGTTTCTTCACTGAGACACCCACCGTACACATCGGCATCATCGAGAAGGGTGGCGATTCCGGCTTGTGGAACGGCGTCAAGACCAGCACAGGAGCACAATCCGAATGCTGGAACAGACAACCCGGAAGCAAGGTGTCGCTCTACACCTACACCAACGGTGACGAAGTGGAACTGTTCGTCAACGGAAAAAGCTTGGGTAAAAAGCCCAACAGCATGAACCCGCAAGAACGGAACCGCATCAAATGGGATGACGTGAGCTATGAAGCAGGCAACATCGAGGCTGTGGCATACAAGTCGGGCAAGGTGATGGCACGCCATAAAATCGAGACGACAGGAGATGCCGTGGCTCTCAAGGTAGAGGCTGATCAGGAGACCTGGCATGCCGACGGCAAAGACTTGCTCCACGTGCGCATCCTCGCCATCGACAAGAAAGGCCGTCGCGTGCTTACTGCCAACGACAAGTTGCGCTTCTCCGTGAGTGGCGATGCCACCATCGTGGCAGTAGACAACGGTGACATCACCTCAGATGAACTCTCCACAAGCCATGAGCGAAGTCTGTTCCAAGGTTCTGCCCTCGTTATCCTCAGAGCCGGCACCAAGCCGGGCAAAGTGACACTGAACGTGGAAAGCGACCAGTTCAAGACCAAGCAAATCAAGGTGAACACCTTATAGTAAATATCCGCAAAAGGGTGATGCAGACAAGTGCATCACCCTTTTTCTTTACGTCCAATATACCAGGTATTTGACATAAATCAAATTTCCATGCTCAAAAATCAAATAACAAGTTGCATTTATCAGCCCTTTATGTTATCTTTGCAAACTAGTAAAACAAATCGAATCTTATAAAGCCAATCATGGAAAGCAATAACAACACCAAGTATTATTTCGCCGTAGACTTGGGCGCTACCAGCGGACGAACCATCCTCGGCTCGCTCAACGACGGCAAGTTTGAACTAGAAGAGATTACGCGCTTCGACAACAACCTGATCGAAACAGGCGGCCATTTCTATTGGGACATCTACGCCCTGTATAACGAAATCATCAAAGGACTGAAAGCTGTAGCACAGCGCGACATCAAAATCAGCTCGATTGGTATCGACACATGGGGTGTAGACTTCGTGTGCATCGGTGAGGACGGAGCCATCCTGCGCAACCCGCTTGCCTACCGCGACCCTCATACGTTCGGCGCTATGGAAGACTACTTCCAGCAGAAGGTGAGCAAAGAGGAGGTGTATGACATCACTGGCATACAGTTTATGAACTTCAACTCCCTGTTCCAACTCTATGCCATGCGCCGTGCGGACAACTCTGCGCTGAAACATGCCAGCAAAATACTCTTCGTACCCGACTGTCTGAGCTTCATGCTCACAGGCAACGAGGTATGTGAATATACCATTGCGTCTACCAGCCAACTGCTGGATCCACGCACCAAGCAACTTGACGAAAAGCTGCTCGCCAGCCTCGGATTGAGCCGCAGCAAGTTCGGCAGAATGGTCAACCCGGGAGAAATGATCGGCACACTGACTGCCGAAGTACAGAAGATGACCGGACTTGGTCCTGTGCCCGTTATTGCCGTGGCAGGTCACGACACCGGAAGTGCAGTGGCAGCCGTGCCAGCCAAGGACGAGAAGTTCGCCTACCTCAGCTCCGGCACATGGAGCTTGATGGGCATCGAGACGAAGGATGCCATCATCAACAAGGTGAGCTACGACCGCAACTTCACCAACGAGGGTGGCATTGACGGCACCACACGCTTCCTGAAGAACATCTGCGGCATGTGGCTCTATGAGCGTTGCCGTCAGGAATGGCCCGAGGTAAAAGGCATGTCGCACCCGCAACTGCAAGGCGAGGCTATGGCTTGCGAGCCTTTCAAATGTCTCATCAACCCCGATGACCAACTGTTTGCCAACCCTTCATCCATGGTGGAAGCCATCCAAACTTACTGTAAAGAACACGGAGAACCCGTGCCCGAAGGTCATGCAGAGATCTGCCGATGCATCTTCGACAGTCTTGCCCTCCGCTATCGTCAGGTGTTCTCCTATCTCCAGGAGATGGCAGAGTTCCCCATCGAGGTGCTCCACATCATCGGCGGAGGTTCGAAGAATGTCTACCTCGACCAGTTTACAGCCAACTCTCTCGGCGTGAAGGTGCTCGCCGGACCGCAGGAGGGAACAGCTATCGGCAACATCATGCTCCAGGCAAAGGCATCCGGCGATGTGACAGACATCTGGGATATGCGCCGCATCATTGCTGCCAGCATCGAGCTGCAGGAGTTTGAGCCTCAGGACAAGACCGAATGGGATGCCGCCTACAAGAAGTATCTCAGCATCACGGAGAAGTAAATATCACATAAAAACAAACCATAAAACCATAAAACAATGAATGCAGAACAGATTAAAAAGAATTACGAAGTAGCGAAAGAGCGCTATGCCGCTCTCGGTGTTGATACAGACAAGGCAATCGAACTGTTGGAGAAGACGCCTATCTCCCTGCACTGCTGGCAGGCTGACGACGTGGTTGGCTTCGAGCGCAACGTAGCCGCTTCCGGTGGTATCCAGACCACAGGTAACTATCCGGGCAAGGCTCGCAACATCGATGAGCTCCGCCAGGATATTGAGAAGGTGAAGTCTATGCTCGCCGGTAAATTCCGTCTCAACCTGCACGAGACCTACGGAGAGTTCGGTGGCAAGTTTGTTGACCGCGACCAGGTAGGCGTTGAGCACTTCCAGGGATGGATGCAGTGGGGTAAAGAGCACGACATGAAGCTCGACTTCAACTCTACATCGTTCTCTCACCCGAAGAGCGGTAACCTCTCACTCTCCAATCCCGACAAGGGCATCCGTGACTTCTGGATTGAGCACACCAAGCGTTGCCGCCGCATTGCAGACGCAATGGGTAAGTATCAGGATGATCCATGTATCATGAACATCTGGGTGCACGACGGCAGCAAGGACCTCACTGTAGAGAAAGCACGCTATCGTCAGATCCTGAAGGACAGCCTTGATGAAATTCTCGCAGAGGATCTGCCCGGCATGAAGTCATGTCTTGAGGCGAAGCTCTTCGGTATCGGACTGGAAGCATACACCGTTGGTTCCAACTATTTCTACACAGGCTATTGCGCCAAGAACAATATCATCTACACACTCGATACAGGTCACTACGAGCCTACAGAGAACGTTTCAGACGCTGTTTCCGCTCTCTTGCTCTACGTGCCCGAGTTGATGCTCCACGTTTCTCGTCCAATGCACTGGGATTCAGACCACGTGACACTGTTCGACGACAACACACGCAACCTCTTCTCAGAGTTGGTACGTGCCAACGCACTCGACCGTGCACACATCGGTCTCGACTACTTTGACGCTTCCATCAACCGTATCGGCGCATACATTATCGGTGTGCGTGCAGCCCAGAAGTCATTGCTCCAGGCATTCCTTGAGCCACTTGACGCTCTGCGCAAGTACGAGGACGAAGGCAAGCTCTTCGAGCGCCTTGCCCTTCTCGAAGAGGCCAAGACATTGCCAATGGGTGCCGTATACGACTACTTCAACTTGAAGAACAACGTTCCTGTGGCTGAAAGCTACCTCGCAGACGTTGAGAAGTATGAGGCAGACGTATTGTCAAAGAGAAACTAATTCGCGAACTGCAAATTTACAAAACACAAGGTCGGAGACGTCAGAGTACTCGGAGTCCTCTGAACGCCTCCGACCTTTTTTCATGAAACTACTATGGAAATTATCATTGGATTACTCATTATCGCCATCGGCGCATTCTGCCAATCAAGCTGCTATGTGCCCATCAACAAGATAAAGAACTGGAGTTGGGAGTCTTATTGGTTAGTCCAGGGCGTATTCGCATGGATTGTATTTCCCCTCCTCGGCGCGTTGCTCGCCGTTCCTGCAGGACATTCTCTCTGTGAGCTGTTTGCCAACGGCAGTGCTTTCAACATCTGGATGACCGTGCTCTTCGGCGCATTGTGGGGCGTAGGCGGACTGACCTTCGGTCTTTCCATGCGCTATCTCGGTGTGGCTCTCGGCCAGTCGATTGCCTTGGGTACATGTGCCGGACTGGGCACCATCATGGGTCCCGTGTTGCTCAACATCTTTTTCCCTGAGAGCGATGCGCTGAGCAAGCTCACCTTCGCCGTGATTCTCGGTGTGGTTGTCACGCTGATCGGCATTGCCATCATCGGTGTGGCGGGTTCCATGAAGTCGGCTTCGCTGTCGGAAGAGGAGAAGAAAGCTGCCGTCAAGGACTTCAATTTCCCCAAAGGTCTTGCCATTGCCCTGCTTGCAGGATTCATGAGCGGATGCTTCAACGTAGGACTTGAATTCGGCAAGGATATCAACTTCGGCGACCTGACGCCCGACATGTACAAGACATTGCCCGCCACCCTGCTCGTCACACTGGGCGGTTTCGTGACCAACGCCGTGTATTGTTTCTTCCAGAACGGCAAGAACAAGACATGGGGAGACTATAAGAACGGTAGCGTATGGGGCAACAACCTCGTGTTCTGCGCCCTTGCCGGTGCCCTTTGGTACAGTCAGTTCTTCGGCTTGTCGCTCGGCAAAGGCTTCCTCACGGAGTCTCCAACGCTGATGACCCTGTCGTTCTGCATCCTGATGGCACTCAACGTGGTGTTCTCCAACGTGTGGGGCATCATCCTCAAAGAGTGGAAAGGTTGTTCACAGAAGACGATTGCCGTGCTCATCCTGGGCATTGTCGTTCTGATTGTGTCTTGCTTCTTGCCACAGCTCATCTAAGATCTGCACCGTTCCCCCTATGGAACGAGCCACAGAAAAGAGCTCTTCATAAAAATATTCTTGCGCAGAAAGCTCCTACACAACGCTTGACCTGCCCTTCAACTGCGGCAAGGTCGACGCGGGGACGCGTCGACTACTATATACAAAAAATCCCCGGAAACCTTCTTGAGCGTTTCCGGGGATTTTTTATTTTCTCAGTTCCCAAAAGGCAACTGCCGATGCAGCTGCTACATTCAGCGAATCTACGTGGTATGACATGGGAATCCGCGCCACATAATCGGCAGAGTCGATAGCTTCGCGGGGCAGTCCATCGCCCTCCGTGCCCATGATGATTGCCAAGCGCTCCTCAGCTTTCAACCGCTCGTCATCAATGCTTACCGAGTTGTCAGTGAGTGCCATCGCCACGGTCTTGAAGCCCAATTCATTCAGTGCTGCTTGGTAATCGTCAGCCCATGTCCATGGTATAAGGAACACAGACCCCATCGACACCCTGACCGAGCGTCTGTTGAGCGGGTCGCAGGAGTCACTCGTCATCACCACTGCATCCATGCCCAATGCTGCTGCCGAGCGGAAGATGGCGCCGATATTGGTGCTGTCCACCACGCCGTTGATCACCACGACACGGCGGGCAGTGCGACAAACCTCAGCAAGCTCTGGCATAGGCTTGCGCCGCATGGCACACAATACGCCCCTTGTCAGCACATAGCCGGTAAGCGATGCGAGCAGTTGCCTTTCACCTATATATATAGGTATATCGCCACAACGTTCGATCACGTCTCTGGCATCGCCCTCCACATGTTTCTCCTCGCACAGCAATGACACGGGTTCATACCCCGCATCAAGAGCCACCCGGATGACTTTCGGACTCTCGGCAATGAACAGTCCGCCCTCATCTGGGTCGTAGGCTTTCAACTGACGCTCGGTGAGCGAACTGAAAACATCGAGTCCCGGTTCCTGCAATGTGGTGATTCTTATGATCGGCATGATATGTATTCGTTGTTTTCTGCAAAGTTACGACTATTATTCCACAAAATAGTCTGTCTTCCCCATGAGAGTTGAAGAAGTCTACAGTCTGATTACCTTGAATGCCTTGGCTGGGATGGTCAGGTTGACCACGTTGCCACGCCCTTCGATGGAGCTTTCCTTCGGCACCACATTGTCCTTGTGACGGATGGAGTTCTCCGCATTTTCTTCAGCCTGCATGGTCTGGCATGTGCCCAGTCCCAACTGTTTCACACCCTTGAACGTGAGAGTGATGTCCTGTTTGTCGTCCGACGTGTTGGCTATCTTCACAATATACTGCTTGGTGTCCTTGTCATATACAGCCGATGCATACAGTCCGTCGGCACCGGTAACGGGCTTGCCGTTTTCCGTGAGCCGCAGCACGTTGGTGCCCTTGTTGGTTGAATAGAGCATCTGCACATACCAGTTGGCAGAGCGCACACTCTCAATATTGTTGAACCAGATCAAGTCGGGACGCCACTGCCAGCCGTCCACGTGAGAGAACAGCGGTGCATACGTGCACTGCCACACCACGTCGGCATTGCGCTCCAGACCAGTCATGAAGGCTGCCTCACTGAGGGCAGACTGCCAGTTGTTGGTGCGTGCCTTGTTGTGGCAAGCGTATTCACCGGCAAATACCTTGGGACCCTTGCGGTCGTAGTTGTCATAGCGTGCTGCACTTTTAAGGAACCATTCGGGATCTTTATAGTAATGCTCGTCCACGAGGTCCACCTTCAGCTGCCGCATTTTCGCCCATCCCTGGTCGAAGCGGTCGCCATCTGCACTGGGACCCGAAGAGCCACAGATCTTCATCTTCGGATATTTCGCACGGATAGCCTTCACGAATGGAGCCAAACGCTCGGCATACAGCGGTTCCCACTGCTCGTTTCCGATACCTATTTGCTTGAGGTTAAAGGGTTCCGGATGTCCCATATCAGCACGCACCTTACCCCACTTGCTGGTTACAGGACCATTGGCAAACTCGATCAAGTCGAGCGCATCATCGATATATGGTTGCAGGTCTTGGGGATCCACATGTGCCTTGGCGTCCTTGTCGGAGTTCTGATACTGGCAAGCAATGCCGCAACTCAACACGGGCAGCGGTTCGGCGCCAATCTTCTCGGCGAGCAGGAAATACTCATAGAATCCCAGTCCGTAGCTCTGGTAATAGTTGGGATAGAGTCGCTGGGAGATGGCATAGATCCAACGGTTCTCGTTAAGCGGACGGTTTTCCACTGGTCCTACGGTGTTCTTCCACTGATAACGGGTGTTCAGATCTGCTCCCTCTACGATACATCCGCCTGGGAAGCGGAAAATGCCTGGGTGCAAGTCTTCAAGATCTTTCACGAGGTCAGCACGCAGTCCGTTCCAGTTATCGCCCGGAAAAAGGGAGATGTGATCAGCGTCCACTCCGTTCTGCCCTTCGAGAATGATACGGACAAAGCCTTTCTCGTCGGTCTTTTTAGCAGTGAGGACGGTGGCATACTTCTGCCAATCGTCGCCCGTCACCTCTATCTTCTTGCGGTCGATGATGTTGTTGCCACTGCTGACCAGCTCCACGCGGACAACCGCCTTCTTTCCCTTCACCGCTGGACGCAGATAAGCAGAGAACTGATAGGTCATGTCCTTGCGGAGTCCGATGCCGAAGAAACCGCGGTTCTCCAGTCCGCTCACCTTGGCTCTATGACCAGGAGAGGCGATGGTCACATAGTGGGGATTGCGCTCGAAAGCGGGTCGGTCGGTCGACACGGTAACGTTCCCGTAGGTGTCCCACCCCATCAGATGTTGCGGAAACTCAAACGAGCGGTTCTCTATCAAGTCGGCATAGAGTCCGCCATCGGCACCGAAATTGATATCTTCAAAGAAAATGCCATACATCGTAGGTTGGATGGCGGCTCCCTTTTTGCCGGCATCCACCGTAAACTGATGCTGTGCGGCCGCCCCTGTCGACGACAGTGCGGCAAGCAACAGAAGGTTCAGAAATTTGTTTTTCATCATTGTCCGTTGATTGGTTATTGTTGATTGGTTATGCTCATGCAAAGATAAGGCATTTATGCGAGATACGAAAGAAAATGTAGGCTTCATCCATGCGCTCTTCCCGCAAATTGCACTAACTTTGCAAGCGACAAAAGGAAGATAGGATATGGAAAACAAATACCAGACCCAGTTTCCTCCACTCATGGAGGGAAAGAAGATCATGTATGTGCACGGGTTCGGCTCGTCTGCCCAATCAGGCACGGTCAAGTTGCTGCGCCAGTTGATGCCACGTGCAGAAGTCATCGCCAAAGACCTGCCCATTCACCCGGAAGAGGCGATGGCGTTGCTGAGAAAGATGTGTGAAACGGAGAAGCCCGACCTGATTATCGGCTCGTCGATGGGCGCCATGTATACCGAGATGCTATATGGCTTCGACCGCATCCTGGTGAACCCCGCCTTCCAGATGGGCGACACGATGATGAAACACGACATGCTCGGCAAGCAGACCTTCCAGAACCCGCGTGAAGACGGCGTGCAGGAATTCATCGTCACCAAGGGTATCATCAAGGAATACAAAGAGATGACCGAGCAGTGTTTCGCCCATGTGGACGATGAAGAACGCCGCCGCGTCTATGGTCTCTTCGGCGACAAGGATCCGCTGGTCGACACCTTCGACCTGTTCCGCAGACACTATCCGCAAGCCATGCACTTCCACGGCGAACACCAACTGATAGACACCGTGGCGATACACTACCTCGTCCCTGTCATCAGATGGATCGACGACCGACAGGAAGGTCGCGAGCGCCCGGTGGTATACATCACGATTGATGCCTTAAAAGATGCTTACGGCAAACCGAAGGCGAGCATGCACAAGGCTTTCGAATACATCATCCAGCACTACAATGTCTATGTCATCGCCCCTGCTCCCACCAACGACCACGACAGCATCACTGCCACACAAACCTGGTGTGAGGAATATCTGAGCACGCCTGTGCACGACCACCTCGTGTTCACCAATGCCCTCAACCTGGTATACGGAGACTATCTTGTCACGACAGAAAGCCGCAACAAGGACCTCTTCATGGGCACAACGATAGAAATAGGTAGCGATGAGTTCAAGACATGGGAGGAGATCATCGTGTTCTTCGACCGCCTGGGCGGACAATAGTCCGACCTTACGCCTCGAGCATCTGCTCCAGACGATCCAAAGCTAACGGCATTTCCTGTTCGAACAAAAGATGTTCGAGCAAGAAATGCCGTTTTCCTTTGGCTATATACTCGTAAAGTTCACGGTTCATGCTGTCCACATACGATGATATGGCATACTCGATATCATCGCGTTGGCTGGAGATGGTGGACCGCTCATACACACGCCACTTCTGGTGAAAGAAGCAATAGGCTTCTTCGATACTGTCCTTTGTTATCATGTGTGCAAAGGTAATGAAAATCGTGGAAAGGACGGCACGAAGGCGCCATTAGCTTTCTTGCAGACTTCTGCAAGCCCTACTTCTCGTAGGCATCTTCGTGAACACCTGCCACGGCACGACCACTCGGGTCGTTCTTTCCTTGGAAAGCTGCATCCCATGCCAATGCCTCAGCTGTGGAACAAGCCACGCTCGGCACACTCGGCACAGAAAGGGCTGCACTGTCGCTGGGGAAATGTTCGGCAAAGATGGAACGGTAGTAATACTCCTCCTTGTTGCGAGGTGGATTGATGGGGAAGCGCTCTGCGGCATGTGCCATCTCCTCATCACTCACTTGGTCAGAAGTAATGCGCTTCAGCGTGTCTATCCAGCTATAGCCCACACCATCGGAGAACTGCTCTTTCTGTCTCCAAGCCACTTCTTCGGGCAACATATCGGCAAAGGCTTCACGCACAATCTTCTTCTCGATGGTCGTTCCAGGACACATCTTTGCTTCAGGATTGGTGCGCATTGCCACATCGAGGAATTCCTTGTCGAGGAAAGGCACACGACCTTCCACACCCCAAGCCGACAAACTCTTGTTGGCACGCAAGCAGTCATAAAGATGAAGTTTGGACAGTTTGCGGACGGTTTCCTCGTGGAATGCCTTGGCGTCTGGAGCCTTGTGGAAATAGAGATAGCCACCGAAGATTTCATCGGCACCTTCGCCAGAGAGCACCATCTTGATGCCCATGCTCTTGATGACACGTGCCAAGAGGTACATCGGCGTAGAGGCACGCACTGTAGTCACATCGTAGGTCTCTATGTAGTAGATGACATCGCGGATGGCATCCAGTCCTTCTTGTATGGTATAGTTGATTTCGTGGTGTACGGTGCCGATATGGTCTGCCACCATACGTGCCTTTGCCAAGTCGGGAGCACCTTTCAGTCCTACGGCAAAGGAGTGCAGACGCGGCCACCAAGCCTTGGTAACGCCGTCTTCTTCCACCCGTCGTTCTGAGAAACGCTTGGCTACAGCACTGATCACCGACGAGTCGAGACCACCGCTAAGCAGCACGCCATAGGGCACGTCGCTCATCAACTGGCGCTTCACGGCATCCTCCAGTGCATCGTGGATGGCTTCCACGCTGGCAGGATTGTCCTTCACGTTGGCATAGTCAAACCAGTCGCGCTGATAATAACGATGCATCTTGCCCTCACGGCTCCAATAATAGTGACCGGGCAAGAACGGTTCGTAGCGTTCACACTGACCTTCAAGTGCCTTCAGTTCACTTGCCACATAAACCTTTCCGTCAGCATCGAAACCGATATAAAGCGGTATCACGCCTATCGGGTCACGGGCAATGAGGAACTCATCTTTCTCCGCATCATAGAGTGCAAAGGCAAATATGCCGCTCAAGTCCTCCAGAAAGTCGATACCTTTCTCACGGTAGAGGGCAAGAATCACCTCGCAATCGCTGCCGGTCTGAAACTGATAACGTCCGGCAAACTGCTTGCGGATATCCTGATGGTTGTATATCTCACCGTTCACGGCAAGTACTTGCTTCTTGTCAGGACTGAAGAGAGGCTGTCCACCCGACTCAGGGTCAACAATCGACAGACGTTCATGGGCAAGGATAGCGGAGCCTCCGCAATAGATGCCACTCCAGTCTGGACCACGGTGACGGATTTTAGCACTCATACGAAGCGCCTTCTGGCGCAGTTCAGGAGTCTGCTCCTGGATGTTGAAAATGGATACGATACCACACATATTTCTTTTGTTTAATTGTTTAAGCCTTAGATGAAAAGTTATCGGAAGCGCTGGCGCTCCCGATAACTTGTTGTCAGAAATATACTATTAGATATTAGTTGAAGCAAGATTCGCCATGCTCGTAGATGTCGAGACCTTCTTCCTCGATGCGCTTGTCAACACGCAGACCTGCAATCTTCTTGATGCTGTAGAAGAGGATGAAACCTGCCACTGCTGCCCATACATCGATGCAGAGGATACCCAGGCACTGTGCGCCGAAGAAACCGAAGCCACCGCCATAGAGAGCACCACCGTCGAGGGCGAAGAGACCTGTCATGATCGTACCGAAGATACCGCATACGCCGTGTACAGAGCTTGCACCTACAGGGTCGTCAATGTGAAGTTTAACATCGATGAATTCAATGCTGTATACAAGGATGATACCTGCGAGGAAACCGATAATCAAAGAACCCAGTGGAGAAACGAGGTCGCAACCTGCAGTGATGGCTACCAAACCTGCCAGTACACCGTTGAGGGTGAGTGAGAACGAAGGCTTGCCATACTTGATCCAAGAAGTAAACATCGTACCCAAACCGCCTGCTACAGCTGCGAGGTTGGTGGTAAGGAACACGTGAGAGATAGCTACGCGGTTCACTTCACCTGAAGCAGCGAGCTGAGAACCGGGGTTGAAACCGAACCATCCGAACCAGAGGATGAACACACCGAGTGCAGCAGCCATGAGGTTGTGACCTGGAATAGCGTGGCTCTTGCCGTTCTTGTCATATTTACCCAAACGGGGACCGAGGCAGATAGCGCCTACCAAAGCGAGCACACCACCTACAGAGTGTACAATAGCAGAACCTGCAAAGTCATGGAAAGTAGCTCCGAATGTCTGCATCATGAACGATGCCTCGTCTGCATTACACAGCCATCCGCCACCCCAAGTCCAGTGACCTTCCACAGGATAGATAATCAGCGAGATGAAGAACGAGTAAACGCAATACATGGAGAACTTGGTTCTTTCTGCCATAGCTCCGGATACGATGGTAGCAGAAGTGGCACAGAACACGGTTTCGAAAATCAAGAAGCCTTCTGTAGGAAGACCTGCACCATTGCTATAGAACGACAAATCACCGAAGTTAGGCATTCCTACGAAACCTGCGCCATCACTTCCGAACATGAAGCCAAAACCTACAAACCAGAACAATACCGAACCAACCATGAAGTCGACGAAGTTCTTGAAGAGAATATTGGCGGTATTCTTGCCACGTGTGAAACCAGCCTCACAAAGGGCGAATCCCGGCTGCATGAAAAACACGAGCATTGCTGCAAGCAGCATCCATACTGTATCTACGCTAACGCCAAGATCGGCGACGCTTTTCGCTACGTCTGCGACCGACTCGGCTGCCAAAAACATTGTTGTCATAATCTTTGTCTTTTAATGTGTTGTGTGTTTATTATCCTCTCTCTCCCTGCTTCTACTTCTCTTGCTCCGCATTATAGAGTGCGATATCGCCACGTTCACCAGTACGGATACGTATAGAATCCTCTATTGGAATAATGAAAATGCGGCCGTCACCGATTTCTCCTGTACGGGCAGCTCCCTCAATGGCAGCCACGGTCTTCTCCACATTTTTGTCGCGAACGACAATGCTAACGAGCACACGCTCAATACTACTCGTGTCGTACATCACGCCACGATAGATGCGCGCCTGCCTCATCTTGCCCTCTCCTCTCACATCGTAATAAGAAAACCACTCGATGTCGGCCGCCAAAAGCGCGTCCTTCACCTCTTCGAATTTGGTTTTGCGGATGATCGCTTCAATCTTTTTCATGTTTACCTCTCTTTTCTTTTTAATTGGTTAATACGAGTTTCAATAACCTTTTGCTATGTTTCGGGTGCAAAATTACATCATTTTGTCAATACATATATCATATTAAGCGCATTTTGATACAACTTTTTAATACCACATTTCACTTTGTAAAGACACGAAGGCAGTATGTTTACATATTGCAATAAACCGTGTGGATATACTAACAATTTGATATTGCCGCACAAAAACAATATTAAAACGCCATCATTTTTATTTCTTTTTAGACAGAATGTAGTAATTTTGCAGCAGAAACAAGACAAAAAGCAAACGCGAACAATAAAAGAAAGCAAATATGGCACAGACAATCCAGTTTACCAAGATGCACGGCGCCGGTAATGATTATATATATGTTAATACCTTATTATATAATATACCCGACCCAAACGCAGCCTCCATTCTTTGGAGCGACCGCCACAAAGGCATCGGCAGTGACGGATTGGTGTTGATTTGCAAGCCGACAAATATGCGTGCTGACTACCGGATGCGCATCTTCAATGCCGACGGTTCGGAAGCGATGATGTGCGGAAACGCTTCGAGATGTATCGGGAAATACCTCTACGAACGCGGACTCACACGCAATACAAGCATCAAGCTTGAGACCTTGTCTGGCATCAAAACGCTCCATCTGCACCTCAGCGCAGACAAGACAACGGTAGAGAGCGTGACGGTGGATATGCTTGAGCCGCAATTGGAGAACACACTCCAGTATACTCCCGAGGCAGACAACACGCTCAAAGCTGCGTTCCGATCATTTAAAGGTACATTCGTGTGCATGGGAAACCCACACTTCGTGACCTTCGTGGACGATATCAACGACATCAACATCGCTCGTTTCGGAAGTCTGCTTGAGCACGACAGTCATTTCCCCGAGCGTTGCAACATTGAATTTGCACAAGTGCTCGCCAGCGGAGAAATACGCACCCGGGTATGGGAAAGAGGAAGCGGCATCACCATGGCTTGCGGCACCGGAGCTTGCGCCACAGCCGTAGCTGCAGCCGTCACCAACCGCCGCGGACGCACCAGCGATATCCTGATGGATGGTGGTGCACTCCACATTGAATGGAACGAGACCGACAACCATGTATACATGACTGGTCCGGCAACTTTCGTCTTCGACGGAGAAATCAACTTGGGATAGAAAAAGAACTTACAACAACAATAAAAGAACATAAAGAATATGGCATTAGTCAACGAACACTATCTGAAGCTGCAAAAGAATTATCTCTTTGCAGACATTGCGAAAAAGGTTAACGCATTCAAGATATCACATCCCAAAGCAAAGGTCATCAGCCTGGGTATCGGTGATGTTACACGTCCCCTTGCACCGGCAGTCATCGAAGCGATGCACAAAGCCGTGGACGAGATGGCATCGAAACAGACTTTCCACGGCTACGGTCCGGAGCAAGGCTACATTTGGTTGCGTGAAGCCATCGTGAAGAACGACTATCTGCCACGAGGCATACACCTCGACCCAAGCGAGATCTTTGTCAACGACGGTGCCAAGAGCGACACGGGAAATATCGGAGAACTGCTCCGCTGGGACAACAGCGTCGGCGTGACCGACCCTATCTATCCCGTATATATCGACTCCAACGTGATGTGCGGAAGAGCGGGTGTGCTGAAAGACGGCAAGTGGAGCAACATCACTTACATGCCTTGCTTGGAAAGCAATGGTTTCGTACCCCAGATTCCTGACCACCGGGTAGACATGATTTATCTTTGCTACCCGAACAACCCAACAGGAACGGTCATTTCGAAAGAGGAACTGCGCAAGTGGGTGAACTACGCCATCAAGAATGACACCATCATTCTCTACGATGCAGCCTACGAGTCATATATCACAGACCCCGACATTCCTCATTCTATCTATGAGATAAAAGGTGCGCGCAAGGTGGCCATTGAGTTCCGCAGCTACTCTAAGACAGCTGGTTTCACGGGCGTTAGATGTGGCTACACAGTCATCCCGAAGGAGTTGACAGCCATTCCGTTTGACGGAGGCGAGCGCGTAGCACTCAACCCGATGTGGGACCGCCGCCAATGCACCAAATTCAATGGAACAAGTTATATCAGCCAGCGTGCAGCCGAGGCGATCTATAGTCCGGAAGGCAAGCAACAGACTCGCGAGGTGATTGACTACTATATGGGCAACGCCAAACTGATGCATGAAGCACTCACCCGACTGGGATTTCAGGTATACGGAGGCAAGAATGCTCCCTACTTGTGGGTGAAGACACCAGCAGGCGTAGACAGCTGGAAGTTTTTCGAGCAATTGCTCTACGGAGCACAGATTGTCTGCACGCCAGGTGTAGGATTCGGTCCAAGTGGCGAAGGCTACGTGCGTTTCACCTCGTTCGGAGAGCGTGAAGACTGCGAGGAAGCTATGCGCCGCATCGCAGAATGGATGAAGAAATAAGAGAGAGAGATAATAACACACAAACACAACAAAATTCATTATTAACGAAAAGAAAGGGTAAAATGATGAAGAAGGAATTGAGAAGATTTGGTATGGCAGCACTCGGAGCAGTGCTCGCCACAACGGCCACAGCACAGGACCAGGTGGAAACAACAGTTGCCGCAGACGTTGTAAACCAGTACATCTGGCGTGGTCAGGAGTGTGGAGAAATTAGCTTCCAGCCTACATTGGGCATCGGCTACAAAGGCTTGTCACTCACTGCATGGGGCAACGTGGGTATTTCCAACCCCTCAGACACCAAGGAGCTTGACCTCACATTGGGCTACTCTGCAGGCGGATTCAACGTGGGCATTACCGACTATTGGTTCAACTCACCCAACGACAAGTATTTCTGCTACGCTTCAGGAAAGACCTCACACGTGTTTGAAGCCAACGTAGGCTACGACTTCGGTCCGCTCTCACTGCAGTGGTACACCAATTTCGCCGGCAACGACGGAGTGAACAAGAGCGGCGACCGTGCTTACTCATCCTATGTAGAAGCCTCCGCACCATTTAAGTTGGGCGGATGCGACTGGACAGCCACCATCGGTGCTGTTCCCTTTGCTACCAGCAGCTACAGCAATGCCAACGGATTTGCTGTGACCAACGTAGCACTCAAGGCTTCGAAAGACATTCAGGTGACCAAGTCGTTCACGGTTCCGGTATTCGCCAGTGTAGCTGCTAACCCCAGCACACAGAAGGCTTACCTCGTGTTCGGCTTCACACTCAAGCCTTAAAAAGGCTGCAAAGATACTGCACATAGTCACATCCTTGTGCTCTTGCGGCAACAAAAAGGCAGTCAAAAGACTGAATAATCATGCAAAAACAATGCAAGGGAGTGAAAAAAGCAGTATCTTTGCAACTGCAACTTAGAACTTATACGATTCAGATATTTAGTTTAAACAATAAATAAAAGATTAAGAAAATGGCAAATTTGAGATTTCAGGTTGTCGAAGAGGCATTCAAGAAAAAGCCTCTCGAAGTGATTGCCCCCGTAGAGCGTCCGTCCGAATTCTTCAGCAAGTACGTGTTCAACCGTGCAAAGATGTACAAGTATCTTCCCGCTGATGTATATGAAAAGCTCGTTGACGTGATCGACAACGGCTCCAAGCTCGACCGCTCTATCGCCGACGCTGTGGCAGCAGGCATCAAGCAGTGGGCTGAGGAGAACGGTGTGACACACTACACACACTGGTTCCAGCCTTTGACAGAAGGTACTGCCGAGAAGCACGATGCATTTATCGAGCACGACGGCAAGGGCGGTATGATTGAGGAATTCTCCGGCAAACTGCTTGTTCAGCAGGAGCCAGACGCCAGCTCTTTCCCAAGCGGCGGTATCCGCAACACATTCGAGGCTCGCGGTTATTCAGCATGGGACCCCACATCACCGGTGTTCATCATCGACGACACTCTCTGTATCCCTACCATTTTCATCTCATATACAGGCGAAGCGCTTGACTACAAGGCTCCTTTGCTCCGCGCCCTTCACGCTGTGAACGTGGCTGCCACAGATGTATGCCACTATTTCTATCCCGACGTGAAGAAGGTTGTCTCTAACCTTGGATGGGAACAGGAATACTTCCTCGTAGACGAAGGCTTGTACTCAGCACGTCCTGACTTGATGCTCACAGGCCGTACCTTGATGGGTCACGACTCTGCCAAGAGCCAGCAGATGGACGACCACTACTTCGGTATCATCCCCGAGCGCGTACAGGCGTTCATGAAGGATTTGGAAATCCAGGCTCTTGAATTGGGCGTTCCCTGCAAGACACGTCACAACGAGGTAGCCCCCAACCAGTTTGAGTTGGCTCCTATCTTCGAGGAAACAAACCTGGCAGTAGACCACAACATGTTGCTCATGTCGCTGATGAAGCGCGTAGCACGTCGCCACGGTTTCCGCGTATTGCTCCACGAAAAGCCATTCGACGGCATCAACGGTTCTGGTAAGCACAACAACTGGAGTCTCGCTACAGACACAGGCGTGTTGCTCCACGGACCTGGCAAGACCCCTGAAGACAACTTGCGCTTCATCGTGTTCATCGTAGAGACCTTGATGGGTGTATACAAGCACAACGGACTGCTCAAGGCAAGTATCATGAGTGCTACCAACGCACACCGCCTTGGTGCCAACGAAGCACCTCCAGCCATCATCTCTTCTTTCTTGGGTCATCAGCTCACAGAAATCCTCAGCCATATCGAGAACTCTGACAAGGAAGATATCCTCAACATCGCCGGCAAGCAGGCTCTGAAGCTCGACATTCCTGAAATCCCAGAGTTGCTCATCGACAATACAGACCGTAACCGTACGTCACCTTTCGCCTTCACTGGCAACCGCTTTGAGTTCCGTGCCGTAGGTTCAGAGGCCAACTGTGCTTCTGCCATGATCGTGCTCAACTCTGCAGTAGCCGAGGCTCTTGTAGACTTCAAGAAGCGTGTAGACGCACTTATCGCTAAGGGAGAAGACAAGATTTCCGCTATTCTCGAAGTGGTTCGTGAAGATGCCAAGTTCTGCAAGCCCGTTCATTTCGAAGGCAACGGATACTCTGACGAATGGGTGGAAGAGGCCAAGAAGCGCGGTCTCGACTGCGAGACTTCATGCCCGAAGATCTTCGAGCGCTATCTCGACGATTCAAGCGTGAAGATGTTCGAAAGCTTGGGCGTGATGACACGCAAGGAGCTGGAAGCTCGCAACGAAGTGAAATGGGAGACCTACACGAAGAAGATTCAGATTGAGGCACGTGTGTTCGGCGACCTGTCGATGAACCACATCATCCCTGTCTGCACTCACTATCAGAGCCAATTGGCAAAGAACGTACAGAGCATGTACGACATCTTCCCGAAAGACAAGGCTGCCTCACTGACAGAGCGTAACAAGAAGATTATCGAGGAAATTGCCGAGCGCACACAGGCTATCGAAACAGGTGTGGAAGAGCTCGTCAATGCTCGCAAGGTAGCCAACAAGATTGCCGATGAGCATGAGAAGGCTATCGCATACCACGACACTGTAGAGCCAAAGATGGATCAGATCCGTTATCAGATCGACAAGCTCGAACTGATTGTATCCGACGAACTTTGGACACTGCCGAAGTATCGTGAGCTACTCTTCATCAGATAAAGTAAGATAAAAGGAACAATCTATTTCTTTTATTGGTTGTTTAAGTTGCGTGGAGCGTGATTGTGAAATCGCGCTCCACTTTTTTTATAGTCTTTTCTTCACCACCGCAGGGTTGCCCGCTGCCATGCAGCCATCAGGAACGTCACGTGTCACCACACTGCCTGCTGCAATGATGCAGCGGTTTCCGATCGTTACTCCAGGGCACACCGTAACATTGCCGCCCAACCAGGTGTCTTCACCGATGACAATGGGATGACCTGTTTCCTTGGGTTCTCTACGCTCCACGAAGTCCATGGGATGCTGGGGTGTGTAGAGCGAGCAATTGGGACCGATGAGCGTGTGCTTGCCTATAGTGATGCCTCCGCAGTCGAGCATCGTACAGTTGTAGTTTACGAACACGTCTTCACCGATATGTATCTCAGTGCCATGGTCGCAACAGAAGGGCGGACAGATGAAAGAGGTCTTGGGCAATCCCTGTATCAACTCTTCAATCACCTCCCGGTAGTCGTCATCATAGATGGTCATGGTCTGCAATCGGGCGCACAGCTTTTTCGCACGCACCATGTTGTTCTCTATTTCGAGGTCTGAGAAGTAATACAACTCACCACTCCGCATCTTTTCCATTTCGGTTTTCATATTCAAATCGTGTTAGTTCTTTTGTTTATTCCGTTTCTCTGTCAAGTTTTTAACACTGCAAAATTACAAACAAAAAGGCGAGTAAAAAAGAATAAAGTTGCCCTTGATCTATCTTAACACAAACAAAAGCAGACCTTTTTCACCTGTCTCTTATCCCCCATAAGGAGAAAAATCACTACTTTTGCAGTCATATAACCAACTTTGAAAACATGGAAAAGATAGACGTAAGAACGCTCAAAGACAATTTCTTTGAGACCATAGGTAAAGAATGGCTGCTCGTCACTGCGGGCAACAAAGAGAAGTTCAACATGATGACGGCGTCCTGGGGCTGCATCGGATGGCTGTGGAACAAACCCGTTGCGGTGATTTTCATACGCCCCGAGCGCTATACGCACCACCTCATTGAGCACAATGAATGTGTGACCCTGTCCTTCCTCGGCAATAGCGAAGAAGCACGACAGATCTATAACTTCTGCGGAGCGAAGTCGGGACGCGACTTTGACAAGGCGAAGGAAACGGGACTTACTCCTGTGGAAACACCGCTGGGCAACATCACCTACGAGCAAGCCCGTCTCACACTGGAATGTAAGAAGCTCTATAAGGACGCCATCAAGCCCGAGAATTTCATCGATACGGAGTTGGACAAGTGGTATGGCGAGCATGGAGGCTACCACGATGTCTATGTGCTCGACATTGTAAACGCGCTCGTATAGCGAACGGCGCCTATTCCTGCTAAGGCGGAAATGTCTTCACCCATGGAGTCATTCCCGCCTTTGTCGTTGTCGGGTCTTGCGTTCCACCCACACATAGAGAGCTATCAGCACCAGATAGCTTGCTGCCGTAAGCCACGCTGTAGGATGCAACTCTTCCACGAAAGAACCGGGTATAGCCTGAATGGCATGCACATAGGCGACAAGCCAACGGAGCATCACGTCAAGCACGGTAGCCACCACGCCGTTGAGCCAGGAACAGAACAAGGTGGCAAAGAACACAATGCCTAAGGGCACAATCATCGTGACAAGGGGAATGACCACATAATTCGCCAAAAGGAAGCAGAGCGAGAAGGTGCCGAAATGGTAGGCTACGAGCGGTGCCGTAGCCAACTGCGCCGTCACGGATATGAAACCGAGGCTAACCACCCAACCTACACACCGGTGGCGCTGCAGATAATTGGCTGGCAACAGCCGCACCAACAGCGGATAGGTAAGCAATATGGACAAGACGGAGATGAACGAGAGTTGAAAGCTCACATCGAAAAGCGTGAGCGGATTGAGCAGGAGGACTACCAATGCCACAAAAGAGAGCACGCTGACCGAAGAACGCTGCCGGTGGTCGAAAGCTACCAGCGCATAGACCGTGAGCATGGAAGCAGAACGCACCACCGAGGGAGACAGTCCCACGAAGAAGGCATAGGTCCATACGGCAAGCAGGGTGAAAACCGTTGCCATGAAATGTCTGCGCCACGGGAACACCAGCAAAAGGATGAGGGAATAGACCATGCCGAAGTGCAAACCCGACAACGCGAGCACATGGGAAACACCTGAACGGGAGAATTCTCCGCGCAAGCGGGCAGTAAGTTCACTGCGGTCGCCGATCGTCATGGCATTGAGCAACGCCCGTGATTCCCCTGACAGAGCAGTGGTTTCGGCACGTTTCAAGAGCCGGTCACGCATCATACGGCAACACACCGTCACCTTCTCCGTCACCGACAACCGTTGTGTGGACAGGCGGCGAGGCTGCCAACGCATGGCGTGGATGTAGGTGGAAGCCACGAAATCATGGCATAGCAGATAGAGCGGATAGAAGTCTTGCCTTCCGGCAGGGCGACGGATGCCGTGAAGACGCGACACAGCCACCAGTCCGTCACCGGCATGCAGTCGGTTGGCATCTTTCATTCGGGCACGCACCTTCAGCGCATGGTCGAGATGCACACCGTCCATTTTGACGACATACAACTCACGGACATCCTCGCGCGGGCAATCTGCCACGATGGCTTCATAAGCAATGGAACGTCCGGGCAGCGCGACTTCAGCAGAACTGATACGATGGGTGGTGAGCCACCCGCCGAGGCTGAAGAAGCAGACCAACAACAGAAAACTCTGTGCCAATCTGTATCGGAACAGCGCACAAGCCAGTACAAGGAAGGCGAGCGTCATCGACAGCCACATCCCCGCAGACAAGCGCAACCACAAGCCTTCGGCAACAACAATGCCCAGAATGAGACTTATGACGACGCACAACAGCGTATAGGAGGGTGTGTTCTTGTGCAACATAGTACGATGATCGGCTGGCTCTTCGTGATGATTTGCTAACGGAGAACGATCTTGCAGTTGTCAAGACTTTCGACCGTAGCGAGTGCTTCATAGTGCATCCCCTGCTCACGAAGGAAGTCTCCCCCATGCTGAAAAGCCTTTTCGATGATGAAGCCCATGGCTTCTATTTTGGCTCCTGCCTGCCGACAGAGGTCCATCACGCCATTGGAAGCATTGCCGTTGGCTAGGAAATCGTCAATGAAAAGCACACGGTCGTCAGCCGTGAGGTAGTTCTTGCTGATGCACACGGTGTAATCGCGGTCTTTGGTAAACGAGTGCACCACAGAAGTAAGCATGTGGTCCATCGTGTTGGGCTGCTTCTTCTTGATGAACACCACGGGTAGCTGCATCAGATAACCCACAAGTATGGCTGGGGCTATGCCGCTCGCTTCTATCGTGACAATCTTGTTGATGGGCAAATGACCGAAAATCCTAACAAACTCTTTCGCCAGTTCCATCATCAGATTGGGATCCATCTGATGGTTGATAAAACTGTCCACCTTCAGGATGCCACCGGGAAAGCACTTGCCGTCCTGTAGGATACGTTGCTTTAATAAGTCCATATGTTGGTTATTTAGTAGGGTTAAACCGCATGATTGGAGAGTGTATCAAGCAAAAGTACTTCTTTTTCGGCAACTGTGAAAGATAATAAAAGGATAATTTTGTATATTGCCGTTTTTCGAGTAACTTTGCATATAGGTAAGAAATCCGCTCCTATAGTTCAATGGATAGAACGTAGGTTTCCTAAACTTATGAGCTACTTTCAAGCGTGAAAGTCGGCAAAGTTCGTTTTTCACTTGGTGAATGTCGGACAATGTGCCACACAAAATATTCGTAAGGTCTTGTAGTTCAATGGATAGAACAATGCTCTCCTAAAGCGTAGATTTGGGTTCGATTCCCAACGGGACTACTGCAAACGCTCAACTTTCTTGTAAGGTTGAGCGTTTTTCTTTCTTATTTTCAGCAAAAAGTGCGTACATTTGCCGAAAATAGTTCTACAAATATTCTACAAAAGATATATGGCAACATTCAAGGCAGAGGTGTACGCTCACCAAAAGAAAGCTGACGGCACTTATAACATCAAGATAAGGGTTACGCACAAGCAGCGCAAGAAATACCTTGCTACCCCTTGGTATGTGGGCAAGGAAGATTTGACACGTTCACTCAAACTCAAAAACCAAAGATACATTGACATGGTGGATGATGTTATCAAGCGTTATCGCACGATATGCAACAACGTGGGTGAGGCATTGGATAACATGACCGTTGAGCAGGTCGTGGAGTTGATAACACGCAAGAAAGAAGAAGAACACTTTGAACTTGACATTGTAGCATACACAAGGGCATACATTCAGAAACTCTTTGACATGGGACGCACAGGCAACGCAAAAGCCTACCAAGTAGCCATTAACAGCTTGGTTAAGTTCGTTGGCCGTGAAAGCGTGGATATAAAGGAAATTACGGTTAAGTTCCTTAATGATTGGATAAAATGGATTGGCGAGCAGCCGGCACGGAAGAACTGCAAGAAAGGCGGTCGTGCGCAAAGCCTGTATCTCGCAGAGGTAAGGGCAATGTACAACAGAGCCAAGAAAGAGTTTAACGATGAAGAGGCGGGCGTGATACTCATTCCATTCTCACCATTCGCAAAGGTGGATATACCGAAAGCACCGCTCACACGCAAACGTGCCTTGACCGTGGAACAGATGCGAGAGTTTGCACAAGTGCCATATTCCACGATATTGCAACAGGGGTGTAATCGGTTCAACCTTGCCAAAGACACATTCCTTTTAAGTTTCTTGCTTATCGGAATGAACGCTGTGGACTTGTACAATGCCACCGACTACAAGGACGGTCGCATAACCTACCAACGCACAAAGACACGATACAGACGGGCAGACGGTGCGGAAATATCAATCAGAGTTGAGCCAGAGGCACAAGCACTATTCGACAAGTACAAAGACCCGACAGGGCAACGTGTGTTTAAGTTTTACAAGCTGTATTCTTCAATGGATAGTTTTAGCGCAGCACTAAACAAGGGATTGAAGAAGATAGGCAATTCACTTGGTATAGACGATTTGGAATTTTACGCAGCACGGCACACTTGGGCAACCATTGCAACCAATGATGCAGAAGTGGATAAGTACACCGTTCACACGGCACTAAACCATGTGGACGAAAATATGCGTGTTACTGACATCTATATTCGCAAGTCGTGGGACAGCATAGACAAAGCCAACCGAAAGGTGCAAGACCTTATGAATTGGGATTTGTCGGATGTTACAGAGCCAAAGAAATAGTGGTTTTGCCTAAGCAAAAATTATACTTGCTTGATATTCAACGCTTTAAGTGTTCCGTTTTGCTTAGGCAAAATTTATAGCCGTTATTTTGCTTAGGCAATTTGCTTAGGCAAAATAACTAAACTATTGATAATCAACGCATTGCGATTTTTGCCTAAGCAAACCATATTTTGCCTAAGCAAAAATTATACTTGCTTGATATTCAACGCTTTAAGTGTTCCGTTTTGCTTAGGCAAAAATCCCTCGCGCACGCGCATAATGCGCACACGCGCGTATATATTCACTCTATATATAATATATTATTAAGTTTAAGTATATGAAATAGGGGGTATGGGGGAAAGAACACGCTAACTTTGATTTTGATGAAACGAAAAAAGAGTGCCTATTTCTGACACTCTTTTTCCTTATCCATTTGCCTTTTCAAGTCTTTCTCTGATTTCATGCGCTCGTATAATGGACGGTCTATTTGCACATAATCCTGTCCGTTTAATGTTGCATCAAGAATGACATCAAGCAATTTCATTTCGTCTGCCGAATGATTGTATGTGAACAAATCGTTTGCCTCGTCTATGGATAGCAAGACATAGTTTGCTTTGAGCATAGCCGACCGTGCTTTGGCTTTCCAAATTTTCTTTTGCTGTTTCTCCCATGATTGCACCTTGGGTTTGCGCTTCCGCTTTCTCTTTGTTGGTTGCCCTGTTGGTTGGTAGATAGTATTGTTTGCAGTCTGTCGCTTGCCATACGCCCAAAGCAGACCAACAAAGAAGATGATAACAAGAACGGCTATCATTCCTCAAACATCTTTCCGACACCCAACATTAGCCATTTGGCATTTACTCCAAAGTCCTTTACCATTGGGTACATCCACGAAACTTGAAACCAACCCCTATCCAAGTCCTTGCGGTTGGCTATGAGGTTGCGCCTGTCAATCTCATACAGGCGGCAATAGGTGTTTACACCTCGTATCTTTTTCATCGCTATTATCGCATCAAGTGCGCAATAAAAGCGTTCCATTATCTGTTTGCTTACTGGTGTATTCATTCTTTATCAATACTTGTAACTTTTGTGTAATCCTCGTTAAAGTACCACTTTTCTTTGTGGAGTACCTTTGCGCCAAAGGCATTTGTCGCTCTGTAAGTGTGTTCACAATATCTTAGTAGCACTTCTTCTGGATTTCTGCCTTGCTTTTCCAAAAATGGTCGTAATTCAGTTGTCTTTTTGAAAATGGAGTCTGCCGACCAATTCTCTTTTGCTGCCTTGGCTTTCAGCACAGCCATAGAATAATCAATGACAGTTAGATTTTTCGGTTCTCCTAACTCTACACACTCATAACTATTTGGGTCGTTGAAGTTCTCTTTTACATACTCGTTAATGGCTTTTTCGTATGGCTTTTGACAGGCACACATACAAGCAAGTACGAAAAGATAAATCACCTGTTTCATGCGCTCATTGCTCTAAGTTGTTCAACATCGGCTTTCAACTCTTGCAGTTCATCAAAGGGCAAGCCTTTAATCTTTGCGGTTGTGATAGCCTTTTCTAACTCTGTCAGCACCTCTAAACTCCTTTCGGTATTTACTTGGTGTATGGCGATACTCTGCTTGCAAAGTTCAATCACCATTCGATAGTATTCTTTCATATCTTTCTGTTTAAGTCTTTCAATACTTGGGAAACTTGCCAAATATGGTTATCCGACATCGGCAACCGCAGCATTGCCTACCTGTTGGGCAGTTCCCTTTTTGGCAACCTCCAACAATGCCTCCAACTTCCCTATTTGGCGGTTGAGTTCGGCAATCTCCCTGTCCTTTTCTTCAAGCAAGCCATAAGGCGCAATTTGTTTTGTATTCATCATATCTACAAGCATAATAGAAAAAGTTTTATCCTCTACTGAAATACAACGTGTGCCTTCCTCGTTTGCAGTCTGCTGCGTTTCTTCGTTCCCCTCTCCAAGCATAGAGCCTGTGCCATTCTCCAACCATTCAAGATTTAAGTTTGGTACAATATCTTTGAGTTTTTGGGTAAATAGTTTAGGCTCTTGGGTCTTTCCGTTGATTACTTGCGAGAAAGCCGAGGGGTTGTTGTACCCCATTTTCTGCCCTAATTCCCTCTGACTTGCCACAATTCCCGATTTTGTTAGGTGGCGTATCAAAATTTTATATCTGTCTAATTTGTTCATTATCAGTGATTATCTAAAAATTACAAAATTTATTTTGCACTCACCATAAACTTTTTGCCTAAATTATTTTGTTGGTTTAGGTAAATTGTTTACCTTTGCACCACAACAAGTTTAATAGTGTTGCAAAGATATAAAATTATGTCTGTAAAACACACTAAATCAGATAGAAAATGAAGTACAAGAAGAAATCTGTCTTTCGGCAAATGTATGATGCACTGCCAACGGAACGCCCACAAGCACCAAAAACGGCTTGGGTGAACGACATAGCAGCAGTGGCAAAGGTACATCCCACGACTGTAAGGTGTTGGCTTGCTGGAACACAGAAGCCAGACGAATTGAGAACTGACATTATCGCTAAACACCTTGGCGTTAGTGCAAAAGAATTGTTCAACTCTTAAAGTAAACGACAATGAAAAGGGACACTTTGGTAAACTTTATCGGTATGTGTGTTTGGGTGCTTATCGCCCTGTGTTGCACGATTACCATGTTTCTAAATTGGGGACACATCATTTTCGCCCTTGCTGGTTGGGCATTTGCTTGGCTTTGCTATGTGGAGAAAGAGTATTGCACCGAAAGCGTAAGAGATTATTTCAAGCGTAAAAGGAGGGCATGATATGGCTATTACGATGGAGTTGTACGAATTGAAGAATATCTGTAAGGAAATGGCGGCATTGGGTGCTGCCACGATAGTACAGAGCAACGCACCAAGCAAGGACTTGGTTTCACAGCGTGAGGCATATCGCCTGTTTCAAGAAATGCGAGTGAGGCGGTGGGTTGAGCAAGGTCTTATAACTCCACAACGTAACGGTGCTGCCCCCAACTCAAAGCGTTTCTATTCAATGGCAGAGTTGCAATCGCTCAATAATGCGGAAACACTAAGAACAATCATTAACAGATAAAAGAACTATGAAGAAGATTAGCGAATTTATTTCTGCCTATCTGAAAGGCAGAAAGGAACGCAAAGCCGAACAGCAGAAAGCGGTGATGCAAAGCGAGTCCTTGAAAGTAGTGCAAGTAATGGAGTTTCAAAACCAACTCTACATTTGCTACAACAACATTCCACTGATAAACATTCGCTTTGTGGAGAATGTGCAATCGGTGCTGAATGACGCACGGACTATCAGAGAAAAGTATATCGAAAGTAACAACATCAAATTTGGCGTACAATGAAAAAGATAATTTTGAAATCGCTTGCCCTTGTGAATTTTAAGGGTGTCCGTGATTTTAGCATTGCTTTCAATGACGGCATTACAACCGTGTGTGGCGATAACGGCACAGGCAAGACAACGCTCTATGA
>CAVJZZ010000002.1:0-85052 GCA_963654295.1 Lachnospiraceae bacterium
GAGAAGAATATGAAGTACCTGGACCCCAAGGCAGACTTGACCTTCAAGAAGATTTTCGGCAAGCACCCCGACTTGCTGACGAGCCTGCTCAACGCATTGTTGCCACTTGGCGAGAACGAGCAAATACGAAAAATCAAGTATTTGCCCACAGAACTTGTGCCCGAGCTCTACCAGCACAAGAACTCCATCGTGGACGTGCTCTGCGAGGACATCACGGGCAGAAAGTTCTGCGTGGAGATGCAGATGGAGTGGAGCAACTCCTTCAAGCAGCGTGTGCTCTTCAACGCCTCCAAACTTTACGTCACCCAAGCGATGAAGAAGGAGAAATACAGCGAGCTACAGCCCGTATATTCCCTCAACCTCGTGAATGACATCTATGAGCACGACATGCCCGACAGGTTCATCCACAACTACCGCATCGTGCATGACAAGAACAGCGATAAGGTAATCGAGGGACTGCATTTCACGTTCATCGAGTTGCCCAAGTTCACGCCCCATAGCATCTCCGACAAGCGCATGATGGTGCTCTGGCTCCGTTTCCTCACAGAAATAGACTCCAGCACTCAGGAAGCCCCCGCCGATTTACTCAACGACCCGGAGATTAGCAAGGCACTGGAAGAAGTGAAGATTTCCGCGTTCAACGAAGAAGAGTTGCGCGCATACGACAAATTCTGGGACGGCGTGAGAGTGGAGAAAAGTCTGCAGCATGACAGTTATCAGGAAGGAAGAACAGAAGGTGCTAACGAAGAGAAGATTGCCACGGCAAAGCGTATGCTTGCCGCTGGCTTCACGCCCGAACAAGTCTCCATCGCTACATCTCTTTCTGTGGGAGACGTGGAGAAGCTGTAGTAGCCCCCCATTGCCCCCAACCATGGGAATAGGTTGAAGAGTCGGGAGTCATTGCTTACAAAAACAAGTCATCTGCCACCACCTCGCTCTGCACTCGATTCCAATAGGCATTATGTGCCACTCCATACGTGGTAACCATCGTAAGCTGTAAGGTCTTACGATGAGAGATGCTATCGCCAAAACGAGCCAACTTATGGCGAAGATTGGCATCATACTCCTTGTCTATCACAAACTCATTCTGCGAGAACTTCATCTCACAGATGTTGATGGTGTTATCCGCACGCTCTATCTGCATGTCTATCTGTGCCCCTGGACCGTAAACCTCGTCATCCTTCACTTGCCAAGAATAAGTATGGGTCACTACCCCCGAAATGCCAAGAGCTTGCTTGATTTGAGGAATATGCAGGAAACAAACTCGCTCAAATGCCAAGCCACACCACGAATAGCGAAGAGGCGAACTATAATTGTGAGACCAAAACTCAGGATCGTCTGTTTTATTCTCCTTCATAAACTTCAAGTAAAACAAGGAGAAGTTATCCATCAAACGATAGATGGCATTATATTTTTTAGCACCATAAGCATTGGTGCGAATGATGAATCCACAATGTTCCAAGTCTTCCAGCACACGAGACAGATTTCCACTGTCAGTGATGCCAAGGCCTACCACTATCTCCTCTCGCCGCATTCCGCCAAGTTTCCTTCCCAATACATTTACCACATCTATATATGGTTCAGATTTGCGGAAGAGTGAGTCATACAACTCCCTAAACTCATAATGCAAGGCACCTTGACGGGCAAAGAACAAAGCATCGATGTTTTGTGCCAAGCTCTTGCCCTTCTCCAGCAACGACCAATAATAAGGTACACCACCCATCACCATATAAGCCTCCAGCAAGTCGTAACGAGAATAAGCCAATCCCTTTGCCTCGCTATACTCCTCACACTCATGGAGCGTGAAAGGTTCCAAGAAAATCTGATAGTTCACCCGATTATGGAGACCGCCATGATTGCGGAATATCTTATTGATTATCCATGAAGTAGCCGAGCCACAGACGATAAGCAACACGTCATCTCGCATCGCAGCCCAACCATTCCAGAAAAACTCCAATGCCGTGACAAACTTAGACCTCGGCGTATCCATCCATGGCATTTCATCGATGAAGACAACTTTCTTCTCCTCTCCAGACTGACGGATTAATTCCTTGAGCATATCGAATGCCTCCAACCAATGCTTGGGAGAAGAAGATACATGGAGTCCGGCATCCTCCAACGAAGAGCGCCAGCCGTAAAGTTGTTCTTGCAAAGAACCATTGGCCAAGCCCGAATGAGAAAACGTGAACTTATCTTTGAAAGTTTGCTTCACCAAGAATGTCTTGCCCACACGTCTTCTACCACACAATGCCACAAACTTTGAGTCATCAGCATGGTATGCTTCCATCAGTTCTGCCTGTTGTTTCTTTCTGCCTATCAGCATATTTAATAGCCTCCTATAATCTTGAATCTTATTAGAAATACGGAGGCAAAGATAGCGAAAACATTCGTATAATTGTCGGAAAACACATTTTTTAACCGGTTTTCCGACAAATAAAAAGCTATAATTGTCGGGAAAATGTATTCTAAAGATGCATTCCCGACAGTTATAACTAGATAATCGTAAAATAAGTTGTTACATTTCCCCGCTCATCCGATAAAGTTACAGCCATATCATCGTTGGGCAATGAAGTAGTACTTCAACGGGCGATGAAGTAGTACTGCAATGGGCAATGAAGTAGTACTTCAATGGGCAATGAAGTAGTATACCGCAATAGGGTCGACGCGGGGACGCGTCAACGACTGCGGGCTTCCATTACCTGGCTGATGCCTTGTTCGCGGTGGCACACGCGCACCTCGATGCCGAACTTTTGGTGGATATGCTCTGCCAGGTGTTGTGCTGAGTAGACGCTGCGGTGCTGACCGCCCGTGCAACCGAACGAGAACATCAGACTGGTGAAACCGCGCTGAATGTAACGCTCCACATGGTGGTCTGCGAGTTTGTAGACACTGTCGAGGAAGGTGAGTATCTCGCCGTCGTCTTCCAGAAAGCGGATGACAGGCTCGTCGAGACCGGTCAGTTTCTTGTAGGGCTCATAGCGTCCGGGGTTGTGTGTGGAACGGCAGTCGAACACGTAGCCACCGCCGTTGCCCGATGGGTCATCGGGTATTCCCTTGCGGAAACTGAAACTGTTCACACGGACCACGAGCGGTCCCTTGCCGTCGTATTTGGAGAAGGTGGCGGGACCATCCTGAGGATTCGACTTGTAGATGTTGGTCTCGGCGGTCTTGTATCCGTCTGCACGGTTGAGAGCAGGCTGTTCGATGACGGTGAACTGCGGAAGTTCGGTGAGCCGGCGCAGCATGTCCATCATGTAGGGATAGGGGAAACATTTGAGCTTGCATAGCTCTCGCAGGTTCTGGATGGCAGCAGGAATGCTGTCGAGGAAGTGTTTCTTGCGCTCGAAATAGCCACGGAAGCCATAGGCACCCAGCACCTGAAGTGTGCGGAAGAGCACGAACAACGACAGACGGTCTACGAAGTGGCGCTCAGAAGGCACTTCGGTATAGTCTTTCAGGGAGTTGTAGTATTCATAGACGAGTTCACGGCGCAACTTGTGGGAATATCGGGCTGACGCCTGCCACAGGAAGGATGCGAGGTCGTAATAATAAGGTCCCTTGCGACCGCCTTGGAAGTCGATGAAAAACGGGTTGCCTTTCGCGTCGAGCATGATGTTGCGTGCCTGGAAGTCGCGATACAGGAAACTGTCGATGTGTTCGCTGGTCAGGTCTTTGGCGAAGAGGTGGAAGTTTGCCTCAAGTTTCAGTTCGTGGAAGTCGAGACCGGTAGACTTGAGAAAGCAATACTTGAAATAGTTGAGGTCGAAGAGCACGCTCTCCTCGTCGAATTCCGGTTGCGGATAGCAGTTGCTCCAGTCGAGTCCGCGTGCGCCACGCATCTGCATGTTGGGCAGTTCGCGGATGGTGCGCTTCAGCAGTTCTTTCTCGTGTGCGTTGTAGCGTCCGCCCGCATCGCGTCCGCCCTTGACGGCATCGAACAGCGACACCGATCCGAGGTCTGTCTGCAGATAGCGCAGTTCGTCGTCGCTCACGGCAAGCACTTCGGGCACGGGCAACTGTCGCTCGCGGAAATGTTGCGACAGATAGATGAAGGCATGGTCTTCGTCGCGGCTTGTGCCCACGACGCCGATCATCGTCTGTCCATCGCTGTCGGTAATGCGGTAATAGTGTCGGTTGCTTCCAGCTCCCGGCAACTGTTGTATATGGGCGGGAGCCTCGCCTCGCCAGTCGTTATATAAACCAAGAAGTTTCTCCATCGTGCAGCGGATTATATGTCCTCACTCTTTTTCTTGCGTTCATACTGTGCCAACAAAACGTCTACAACAAGCAGCAGTATGACGATGCCCAGTGTCATCAGAAACGAATCGGTCAGTGCGTAGATGCCTCCACACACCACGAGCATGAGAATGAGATGATTGATTTTTATGTTTTGTTTCATAGCGCAAAGGTAGTGGAAATCGAAGACATTGCAAAATAAAGGCAACAAAAAAACCGGATGTCATCACGACAACCGATTTTCAAAACAAACTACTTAAAAACTAATCTACTAAAACAAATCAAAAAAATATCTTTAGCATTGTATGTTGCGTCGAGTAATTGTCCTTTGTACACTTGCAAAATTAGGTAAAAACGTACATGTCGGCAAATATTTGTCGGGAAAATGTTTGCTTTTATCGACAATTTAACACCAAAAAACGGGAACTACCGAAAGATAGTTCCCGTTTTGATATGTTGGGTTTGCAAAATTACATCATTCCGCCCATGCCAGGCTGTCCCATTGGCATCTGAGGCTTTTCCTCCGGCTTGTCGCAGATGAGACACTCTGTTGTGAGGAACATGCCAGCGATAGAGGCAGCGTTCTCAAGCGCAACACGCTCCACCTTGGCAGGGTCGATAACGCCTGCAGCACGCAGATCTTCGTAGATGTCCTTGCGGGCATTGTATCCGAAGTCGCCTTCGCCTTCGCGCACCTTCTGTACGACCACAGCACCTTCGCCACCTGCGTTGCGCACAATCTGACGGAGAGGTTCTTCGATGGCGCGCTCAACGATGTTGATACCTGTCTGCTCGTCTGCATTGTCACCCTTGATATCTTTCAAGGCATCGAGGGCACGGATGTAAGTGGTGCCACCGCCGACAACCACGCCTTCCTCGATGGCAGCACGTGTTGCGCAGAGGGCATCGTCCACGCGGTCTTTCTTCTCCTTCATCTCCACTTCGCTGTTGGCACCTACATAGAGCACGGCTACGCCGCCTGCGAGCTTTGCCAAACGCTCCTGGAGTTTCTCCTTGTCGTAAGAACTTGTGGTGTTGGCAATCTCGTTCTTGATCTGTGCCACGCGATCTGCAATGTTCTGCTTGTCGCCGGCACCGTTGACGATGGTTGTGTTTTCCTTGGAAACTGTCACCTTGTCGCAAGTTCCGCACATGTCGAGGGTAGCCTTGTCGAGCGAGAGACCCTTCTCTTCGCTGATGACAACACCGCCAGTGAGCACTGCGATGTCTTCGAGCATTGCCTTGCGACGGTCGCCAAAGCCAGGAGCCTTCACGGCACAAATCTTCAAGCCGCCACGCAGACGGTTCACTACCAATGTGGTGAGAGCCTCAGAGTCTACGTCTTCAGCGATAACCAACAATGGACGGCCGCTTTCTGCAGCAGGCTGCAAGATGGGCAAGAAATCTTTCAGGTTGCTGATCTTCTTGTCGTAGATGAGGATGTATGGATTGTCCATCACACATTCCATCTTGTCGGCATCCGTTACGAAATAACCGCTCAGATAGCCACGGTCAAACTGCATGCCTTCCACGACGCCGATGCTGGTCTCGCGGCTCTTGCTTTCCTCGATGGTGATCACACCATCTTTCGATACCTTGCGCATAGCGTCGGCGAGAAGCTTGCCGATTTCAGGATCGTTGTTGGCACTGATGGTAGCCACCTGCTCAATCTTGTCGTAGTTGTCGCCAACCTGTTCTGCGTTGTTCTTGATGTAATCAACCACTGCAGCTACAGCCTTGTCGATACCGCGCTTCAAGTCCATAGGGTTTGCACCGGCAGTGACGTTCTTCAAGCCTTCGGTCACGATGGCCTGTGTGAGGATGGTGGCTGTGGTCGTACCGTCGCCGGCATCGTCACCCGTCTTGCTTGCCACGCTCTTCACGAGCTGTGCGCCTGTGTTCTCAAACTTGTCTTCGAGTTCCACTTCTTTGGCTACGGTCACACCGTCCTTGGTAATCTGTGGGGCACCGAACTTCTTCTCGATCACCACGTTGCGTCCCTTAGGACCGAGTGTCACCTTTACTGCGTTAGCCAACTGGTCCACGCCTTTCTTCAAAAGGTCGCGAGCGTCTACATCAAACTTTATTTCTTTAGCCATTGTTTCTGTCGTTTTTAAGAATTACACATTATTTATTAACTATAGCGAGAATATCGCTTTGGCGCATGATCAAATATTTCGTGCCTTCGAACTCAAGTTCTGTGCCGGAGTATTTGCCATAGAGCACTTCATCACCCTCTTTGAGAACCATTTCCTCGTCCTTGGTGCCGTTGCCTGTGGCAACAATCTTGCCGTGCTGAGGTTTCTCCTTGGCTGTATCGGGAATGATGATTCCGCCTACTTTCTCTTCAGCTGGTGCGGGCAACACCAGCACTCTGTCTGCTAATGGTCTGATATTCATAATTCTTTAAATTTAGTTGTTCGTATTTGTTACTGCCTTCCTTTATACGAAAAGTGTGCCAAAGCTGTCGACTGACAGAATTGGCACACCTCGGACTGACACAGATGTCAGTGCTACATATCATGAAGATTGACGAACTCGCCCCGTTTCTTGCGTTCGGCAATCAGTCTTTCAAGTTTGCGGCGGCGACTTGGTGCTATCCAACGGCGGAAGAACACATTGGGGATAGCCACGCCGATGGCGATAAACAGGATGACGAGTGAAGCTTTCACGCCATTGGAGAATGCTTCGGTCAGTTCGCCTACGATACCTTGCATCTCGATCAAGCCGAACAGTGCGCGGTACATCAGCACACCGGGCACCATGGGGATGACGCTCGGTATCGCCAAAATCTGATGGGGTGTGTGGAACTTGTGTACAGCTTTGATGCAGATGATGCTGATCAGCGCCGAACCGGCCAGTGAGCCGATGATCAGACCCTGGTCAAGACCGATGTTGTTGTTGCTCGGACCGAGGTTGACGAAGTTGCGTGTGCAGACGGCAATGATGCCACCCACCGCCACGACGGGCAGCAAACGTTTGGGAATGTTGAAAATCATGGAGAAACCCATGGCTGAGATGGCAGCGGCGAGGGCGTAGGCAAAGTAACTGTTGTGGGGCACCATGCTGAGGTCTTTCACAAAGTTGTCGATCACACACATCTTGATGGCCACGGCAATGCCGAACGACATTGCCAAAACCATCAGCAAGGTGTTGAGTGCGCGGTTGATGCCCATCTCGAAGTGGCTGTCGAGCATGTCGCTCACGAAGTTGATGAGCGGAACGCCCGGCACGATAAACAACGCACAAGCCATCAACGGGTGCCAAGGCGTGTCGCTATGGAGTATTGCGCCCAGCCATTCGGGCACAACATTCTGCACCACGGGGAATGAAAGGAATGCGGAAAGCCATGCCAATATGGTGGAAACGAAGGCGGCTACCGCAATGTTAGCATAGCCGTTGCTGCCCAGTTCGTTGAGTACGGCACGAAGTCGGAAGCCGAGAATGGCAGCAATAGAAGCATAGAAAAAGGCTGTCCAGTCGCAACCGAACTGCACGCAGAAGCCACCGCAGGCAAAACCTGCACCTACAGCCACCTGCCATGGTGTATAGTTGCGCTTGGCTGAATGCAGCTTTTCCAGCTCTTCTTCATATTTGTCGAGCGAATAGTTTTCGCGGATGGCTGTCCACGACAACTTGCTCAGCGCCGAGATGGCTGTCATGTTGATGCCGTGCTTTTCACACCGCTGGAACTTGGAGAACGAATGGATGTCGTCGCTCAAGTTGACCATCAGCATACTATAAGTGACGTGGATGTGGAGATTGTCTTCGGGAAGTCCCAAATAAGCGGCTGTGCGCTCCATGTTGCGGATAATTCTGCTGGTGTCTGCAGAGCTTTCCACCAACAACTGTCCTGTGCGCAGAAGCAAATCAAGCTTCCTTCTCAATAGTTTCTCGGAATCTTTGTCCTGTAAATCCTGCATGATAATTGATAATGGTTCGTGTGATATTGTCAGTATAAATATACGTTATCTATTCAAAGAAATCGGCTGCAAAGTTACTAACTTTACGTGAAACGGGGAAATTGTTTCCGAGTTTTTGATTTATGAACTATAAAAAATGGTCTGCCGTTTATACATATATATATAATTTACTATCTTTGCAAAACATAAAAACAGAACAAATCAACATTTACCCATTAAAACATGAACAAGATTAAAGCGACAATCATCACTTTCGCATTGGCGTTTTGTGCCTTGCCAATGACGGCACAAAGCCAGAAGACAACCCAAGTATTGAACGCGTTGAAATCTACCAACGCATATTTCATGACGAAGTATGCCGACCCGACACTGCCCACCTTTGTGAAGCGTGAGCGCCCCAGCAGTCTTTGGACCCGTGGTGTTTACTATGAAGGACTGATGGCACTCTATGAGATCGACCCTCAGCAGAGCTACATCGACTATACCGACCGTTGGGCTTCGTTCCACAAGTGGACACCGCGCAACGGCGTGAAGACCACGCATGCCGACGACCAGTGCTGCACGCAGACCTACCTGGCACGCTACGACATGACGAAGGACGACGTGATGAAGAAGTATGTCATCGAGAACTTCGACAACCAGATTGCCACGGGCAGAATAGACTACTGGACATGGATTGACGCTATCCAGATGGCAATGCCCGCCTATGCACATGTCTACAAGATTACGGGCGACCGCAAGTATATCGACACGGCGATGAAGATGTACGAATGGTCGCGCAACGAGTGTGGCGGCGGTTGCTACAACACCAAGGAAGGACTTTGGTGGAGAGACAAGGACTTCGTGCCACCCTACAAGGAGCAGGACGGCAACAACTGCTATTGGAGCCGCGGCAACGGATGGGTGTATGTGGCACTCTGCCGCGTGATGGACCAGCTCTCACCCAAGGACAAGTATTACAAGCAGTTGAAGAAAGACTTCCTCGCCATGAGCGTAGCCCTCGCCAAGATACAGCGTGAAGACGGATTCTGGAACGTGAGCCTTGTGTCGCCCACAACCTACGGCGGCAAGGAGACCACAGGTACGTCGCTCTTCCTCGCCGGCATGAGTTGGGGTATCCGCAAGGGCATCCTCTCAGCCAAGCAGTATCGCCCCATCTGCGACAAAGCATGGAATGCAATGGAAACATACGCTGTGCACCAGAACGGCTTCCTCGGCTATGTGCAGGGAACCGGTAAGGAACCCAAGGACGGACAGCCTGTGACCTACACCAAGGTGCCCGACTTCGAAGACTTCGGTCTTGGTTGTTTCCTGCTTGGCGGTGTAGAATACTACAAGTTGCTCAACGCTGCCAAGTAAGCAGCGCGGTGCATCATCATCGAACACTGTAATAGAAGACAATGAAAAACAAAAAATATTTAGCATTATTCATGCTGGGGTTGGGAACCTTGGGCGTTCAAGCTCAAAGTTGGCCAACCCCAACTGTAGAATCCAAACCCGCCGCAAGATGGTGGTGGTTGGGTTCCGCACTGACAGAGAAAGACGTGAAGTGGAACATGGAACAGTATGCCAGTCATGGACTCGGTGCACTTGAAATCACACCACTTTACGGCGTGCAAGGCAACGACAAGAACAACATCCCGTATCTGTCACCCCGCTGGATGCAGATGCTCAAGTTTATTGAAGACGAGGGCAAGCAGACCGGCATCGAGATCGACATGAACAACGGTACTGGCTGGCCGTTCGGTGGTCCGACAGTGAAAATGTCTGACGCAGCCTGCAAGGCAATCTTTGTGGACAAGACTGCGCAGGCGGAGAAGAAAAAGTCGGTGGTTACACTCGACTTGGGCGTGGAGAATCCGAAAGACGCTCCCTATGCCACCCTGCAAAAGGTGATGGCGTATGACCAAACGACGGGCAAGGTGACCGATGTTACTGCCTTCACCGACAAGGGCGTGCTCACATGGAAACCCGGCGAGAAGGGTTCGTGGCGTATCGTAGCCCTTTATGCAGGTCGCACCCGCCAGCAGGTGAAGCGTGCCGCACCCGGTGGCGAAGGTTTGGTGATCGACCACTTCGATGCGGGAGCCGTGTCGCGCTACCTCAAGATTTTCGACGAAGCGTTCGACAAGAGCGGTGTGGCATATCCCCACACCTTCTTCAATGATTCCTATGAAGTATATGGCGCCAACTGGACACCGACCTTGCTCGACGAGTTTGCCAAGCGTCGCGGCTACAAGTTGGAAGACCATCTCACTTCGCTCATCGACATCTATAAGAAAGGTGCCACCTATACGGATGCAGACATCAAAGTGTTGTCGGACTATCGTGAAACGCTGTCGGACATGTTGCTCCACAACTTCACCAATCAGTGGGTGAACTGGGCGCATGGTCATGGTTCAATCGTGCGCAATCAGGCACACGGTTCACCAGCCAACCTGATTGATATCTATTCCGCTGTAGACATCCCCGAGATAGAAGGTTTTGGACTGACCGATTTCGGCATCAAAGGCTTGCGCAAGGATCCGGGCAAGACCCGCCCCAACGATTCAGACTTCTCCATGCTGAAGTATGCACCCTCTGCGGCACATATCAACGACAAGACCTATACGAGCAGCGAGACCTTCACATGGCTGACGGAACATTTCCGCACCTCGCTTTCGCAGATGAAGCCCGATATGGACTTGATGTTCGTGGCAGGTGTGAACCACATGTTCTTTCATGGCACATGCTATTCTCCCCAGGATGACCCGTGGCCAGGATGGAAGTTCTATGCCAGCATCGACATGTCGCCTACCAACAGCATCTGGCGTGATGCTCCCTACTTCCTGAAGTATATCGAGCGCTGCCAAAGTTTCCTGCAGATGGGCAAGCCCGACAACGATTTTCTGGTCTATCTGCCTATCCGCGACATGTGGGCGAAACCCGACAAGAGCATGCTCATGATGTTTGCTATTCACTCGATGGGACAGAAGGCACCCGAGTTCAAGAAGATGATTCTCTCGATCGACTCCCTGGGCTACGACTGCGACTATATCAGCGACAAATACCTGCTCACCACCACCATGAAGGACGGTAAGTTGCAGACGGAGGCAGGCATGCCCTACCGCGGCATCATCATCCCCGAGGGTGCGCATCTCACGGAAGCACTGAAAGCCCACCTCGACCAGTTGCAGGCACAAGGTGCCTACGTGATGTACGGACTTAACGAGAAGGAGATGGCTGTAGCAGCCAAGGCAGAAAACATCCGTCTTCGTCAGGAAGGAAGTCCGGGACTGAAGGTGATCCGTCGTCGCAATGCCAACGGCAACCACTACTTCATGGCTAACCTGACACCAGATGATGCCAACTTCGACGCCCAACTCGCCGTAGACTATCAGTCTGCCTTGTGGTTTGACCCCGTAGACGGAAAGCGCTATCTGGCAGAGACAAAGGACGGAAAAGTCCATATCGCACTGAAGAGTGGCGAGTCGATGATACTCCAGACATTCAACCATCCGCTGGCAGATGCCGACGTGGCAGGGCTGACCGTGAAGACGCAGGTGGCAGACGATGCCCCGGCAATCGACCTCACCAACAATCCATGGACGCTCAGTTTCACAGAAGAAGCCCCCAAGGTGGGACAGACATTCAAGCTCGCCAAGTTGCAGACTTGGGAACAACTCGACAACGACAGTGCCAAGGTGACCATGGGAACGGGTGTCTACACCACCACGGTTAAGATGACTGCCAAGCAGTTGAAGGACGCCAAGGGATGGATGATCGACCTCGGCGACGTGAGAGAAAGCGCCCGTGTATACGTGAACGGACAGTTGCTGGGCTGCGCATGGTGCGTTCCCTACAGACTCGACTTGGGCAAGGCGTTCAAGGCTGGCGTGAATACCATCCGCATCGAGGTGACCAACCTGCCCGCCAACCGTATTGCCGATTTGGACAGACGAGGTGTAAAGTGGCGTAAGTTCAACGAGATCAACGTGGTAGACGTCAACTACAAGAAGACCACCTATGACAACTGGGAGCCAGTGCCCAGTGGTCTCAATTCTTCTGTCAAGCTGATTAAATACTAAACAATCGGCAGATTTATCAAATAACTTAAAAAGTCACGGCGCAAGTCGTGACTTTTTTGTATCTTTGTCTTCGCATTTCCTAAGAGAGGGAGACGCTTTACATGATTGTTATGGGACGAAGACTAAAGAAGAAATACAGAATATCATTCACCGTTTGCGGCGTGGTCATCCTCGCCTGGATTGTTTTTTCACTGGTGCGTTGCGTGTCGCGCTGCACTACGGCACCCGGCAAGGCAAAGACGGAACGCCAATGGACACGCCTGAACGACACACTCACCAATGAGATGTCTGCCGTGGGCGTACTCGACTCCGTGATGGAACGCTACTTGAAACGTTGGGAACTGAATGGCGCTCAGCTCGCCATCTCTCGCAACGACTCGTTGCTCTATGCCCGTGGATATGGTTGGGCGGATGTGGAGCAACAGCAACCCATGCAACCATCGCAGATCATGCGTATCGCCTCGGTGTCGAAACTGGTCACAGCCATCGGCGTGATGAAGTTGCGCGAGATGGGACGCGTGCGTCTGTCTGACCATGTGTTCGGTCAGAAAGGCATCCTCAACGACACCGCCTATACCAATGTCATCAAGGACAAACGCTATTTCGACATCACCGTGGAGCAGTTGCTCCGCCACAAGGCAGGGTTTACCAACTATGCCGGCGACCCGATGTTCTCCACGCGCTATATCATCATGCAGAACCATCTCACCACGCCACCTGACCACCGCACGCTTCTGCGCATCCTGCTCAAGCGACATCTCGGATATACGCCGGGCGAGGGCAAGCGCTATTCCAATCTGGGCTACACCTTGCTGTCGATGATTATCGAGAAACGCATGGGCATGAGTTATGAACAGTTCATGCGCAAATACGTGTTTGAGCCCGCTGGGTGCTATGACTTCCACATTGCGGGCAACTATCTGGCAGACCGCCGTGAGAATGAAGTGAAGTATTATATGCACAAGGGTTCCGAACCTGTTTATGAATACAATAACAGCGGGCGGAAAGTGGAAAAGTGCTATGGCGAGAACGACATCCCCCGGCTCAGCGGTGCCGGTGCATGGTGCGCTTCGGCGGCAGAGTTGAGTCGTCTGGTGGCTTCTGTCGACGGTATCGACCGCATCCCCGACGTACTCAGCAAGGAGAGTGTCGAACTGATGACGAGAGAGATGCCCGACCATGATTTCTCGCTGGGGTGGAACTATACCGCCAAGGGACATCCGTGGATACGCACGGGGTCGTTGTCGGGCACCAGTGCCATCGTGCTCAGATATCCCGACGGCGAGTGCTGGATTCTCATCACCAACACCAGCACGTGGAAGGGACACGGTTTTTCCAAGGACACGATGGCGCTGTTTGAGAAACTCCGCACCAAGTATGGCAGCCGATTGCCCAAGCAAGACCTCTTCTTCTACGGCAAAAGCCATTGAACAAAAAGATAGGAGCGCACGCATTGACGCTCCCTCTCTGTATACATATCTTCGTTTCTCCTACCCGAATTACGGAAGGAGAAGTCTCCTTGAGGTGACTTCCGATATTTTGCCGTAACTTTGCGTGAGGGAAACTGTTACCGGTAAATCCACATTCAACGAATGAAAGCCAACAAGGACAAGGATGATTTGCTGTTGCTCATCCGGCAGCACAAACCCATGACGACGGGACAACAGCTCCGCCTGATGCTGCAACTCAGTACGCCAGCCATCCTGTCGCAACTCACCACCACCGCCATGCAGTATATCGATGCGTCGATGGTGGGCAGCATGGGAGCCGAAGCCTCGGCGGCAATCGGACTGATCGAGTCCACCACGTGGCTGATAGGCAACATCTGTTCTGCCGTTGCCGCTGGTTTCTATGTGCAGGTGGCACACCTGTTGGGAAGCAACGACAGCCGGCAGGCACGTTCGGTCGTGCGCCAGGGAATCACCACTGCCATGTCGGTGAGCATCCTCATTGCCGTCCTTTCGTTGGCTGTCAGTCCTTTCCTACCTGGATGGCTGGGCGGAAACGAGCGGATCTGCACCATGTCGTCACATTACTTCGCAGTAGTGGCAGGTTTCGTGCCCGTGCTGATGATGAACATGCTGGGTGCAGGCATGCTGCGCAGTAGTGGCAATATCCTGGTGCCGAGCGTACTCAACGTGGTGATGATGGTGCTCGACGTGGTGTTCAACTTCTTCCTCATCTTCCCGTCACGCACGGTCAGTCTGTTCGGCATCGATGTGTTTGTGCCCGGTGCAGGACTGTCTGTCACGGGAGCAGCGCTGGGAACGGCATTGGCAGAGACCATCTCGGCATTGCTGATGATGTATTTCCTGTGCGTGCGTTCCGGTGAACTCAGGCTCACGCATGAGCACGGACGTTTCCGACCGCAGGTAGACTGCTTGCGCCACGCCTTCCACATCAGTGCACCGATGGGGCTGCAGCAGGTCATCATGTGCAGTGCCTATATCGCCATGACCGTCATCATCGCCCCCTTAGGCACCTATGCCATCGCTGCCAACTCGTTTGGTGTCATCATCGAGAGTCTGTGCTATATGCCAGGCTTTGGCATCGCCGATGCGGCGACTACGCTGGTAGGGCAGAGCATGGGTGCAGGACGAACCGACTTGATGAAGCGCTTTGCCTATTTCGCTGTGGGCATGGGCATGGTCGTCATGACCGTGATGGGAGGTGTGATGTATGTAGGGGCTCCCTTTGCCATGGAGATGATGACTCCCGTGGAAGAGGTGAGACAGCTGGGCGTGGAAGTGCTGCGCATCGAAGCTTTTGCCGAACCGATGTTTGCTGCCGCCATAGTGAGCTACGGCATCTTTGTCGGTACTGCCAACACGATCATTCCGAGCGGCATGAATCTGGTGAGCATGTGGGGCGTGCGCATTGTGCTGGCTGCCTTGCTCGCCCCATCTATGGGACTGAAAGGGGTATGGATGGCAATGTGTGCCGAACTCTGTTTCCGCGGCTTCATCTTCCTCTGTCGCTTATGCTGGGGAAACTGGGGACAGAAATCGGTTACCCAACGAAGATAGAACATAGTAACAACATCATACAATGAAACTGATAAAAGACAAGGTTTTCGGAGGTGAACGTCCTCTGTTTGAAATTCATGATACTGAACTCGACCACGTGCGTATCACGTTTGGCGAATCGGGCGTCAAGGAGTGCAGTGGCATCGTCTGCCGTAACTGCTATTTCGAGGGAAAATATCCGCTTTGGCACGTAGATGGCTCGGAGATTGTCAACTGTTATTTCGCGCCAGGCTCACGTTCCGCCATTTGGTATTCCGACAACATGAAGATGACCGACTGCGTGATCAACGGTCCTAAATTCTTCCGCGAGATGAAGAACCTTGAGCTTGACCATGTGACGGTGAACGATGCCGACGAGACTTTCTGGGGCATCGACGGGCTCACGCTCCACAACGTGGTGCTCCATGGAGGAACCTATCCTTTCATGCACTGCCGCAACGTGCGCATCGATGGGTTGGAGAGTGACAGCAACTACGTGTTTCAATATTGCCGCGACGTGGAGATACACAACGCACGGATAGATACGAAGGATGCCTTTTGGGAGGTGGAGAACGTGACGGTCTATGACTCTGAACTTCACGGCGAATATCTGGGTTGGCATTCGCGCCACCTGAGGTTGGTCAACTGTCACATCTCTGGCGAGCAGCCGTTGTGCTATGCCGAGGACCTAGTGCTTGAGAACTGCACTTTCGACCCGGAGTGCGACCGCACCTTCGAGTATTCTACCGTTCAGGCAGACATCCGTGGCACGGTCAAGAGCGTGAAGAATCCCACATCGGGCAGAATTGTTGCCGACGGCTATGGTGAGATCATCCTTGACCGCAATGTGAAGAAGCCTGCCAACTGCCAGATACTGACCCGCGCCTGATTATTCTTTACAGGCATGATGGCGGCAAACTTATGAATTGCCTTATGTCTGATTTGCGATTGTCGGCAAGAAAGCGTAACTTTGCAGAAACCAAAACCAAACCATCCATGAAAAAGTCAAAACTAATGCTCCTTGCGGCAGTCATGTTCCTTCCGCTCAGCCTTTCCGCCGCATCACCCGAACACCCTAAGAGCCAATCCTCGACGAAAGCCGTTGCGGCTAATCCCATCCTGCCCGGCTTCCATGCCGATCCGGAAATCATATATTCCCACAAGACCAAGCGCTATTACATCTATTCCACCACCGACGGAACGCCAGGGTGGGGCGGATGGCAGTATTACGCCTATTCTTCGAAAGACTTGAAACACTGGAAAAACGAAGGCGTGGTGCTCGATGCCAAGAGCGAGCAGGTGGAGTGGGCAAACGGATATCTGTGGGCTCCGGCAGCAGAAGAGGTGAAGGTGGGCAAGAAACAGTATAAATATTTCCTCTATTTCAGCGCCCGTCCCAACGACAACGGACGCAAACAGATAGGCGTGGCAGTGGCAGATTCACCCACAGGTCCGTTCCGTGACCTCGGACATTCGCTCATCGCCAAGAACCATCCCGGTTGTCGCGGGCAGCTCATTGATGTCGACGTGTTTGTAGACCCCGTGTCGGGAAAACCATATCTTTATTGGGGCAATAGTTTTATGGCGGGAGCCGAACTCGACGAGAGTATGACAGCCGTGAAAGACAGTACCGTCACCGTGATGACCCCGAAGGGCGGTACGCTGCAAGACTATGCCTATCGTGAGGCTCCCTACGTGTTCTATCGCAAGGGGCTCTATTATTTCCTTTGGTCGGTCGACGACACACGTTCGCCCAACTATCACGTAGCCTACGGCACATCACGGTCTCCGCTCGGTCCTATCCAGGTGGCAGAGCAACCCGTCATACTGCGTCAGGCACCCGAGCGTGGCATCTATGGTACGGCACACAATTCGGTGATACAGGTTCCTGGACGCGACGAATGGTATATCGTCTATCACCGCATCAACAAAGACCACCTCAACGATCAGCCCGGCGTTCACCGCGAGGTGTGCATCGACCGTCTTGAGTTCAATCCAGACGGCACCATCCGCCCCGTAGTGCCTACAGGTGGAGAGTAGACGGCAGTTTTGCGGATGCCAAGTATGCCGTTTGCTACCCTCAGAAGTCTATCGACGCCCTAAAGTCATATATATATAATAAAGGTATGCGCGCGCGTACAATGGTAGGAGAAAAGCTTCTGTATGAAGGGGTGCGATGTAAGGTGAGACAAATTAGGGGAATGGGAACCCCTTAAAAACGCGAATGTCCGCCTCTTCGCAGAGACAGACATTCAAACTCATAGGTATTAGCCTTTTAAGGTAAAAAGATTGTATTCAGGATAACGTTTGCAAAGTTACGGCGTTTTTTCTCACTCACCAAATCTTTTTATATGTTACACAACATATTTTCACAAGAATATTTCTACCGGCATGGGCAGGTTGCTTTGTAGGCAACAGACAGTGCAGACACATTTCTTAGTCGATTTTTAGGACAACGGGTCTGTAATTCGAGATTTTTGTATAAATTTGCAGAAAAATAAAACATGCGATATGGCAACAGAAGAAATAAACAATGCAAACGAAGAAAAGCGCAGTCTTAGCTTCGTGGAACAGTTTGTGAAAGAAGACCTTGCCGAGGGCAAGAATGGTGGAAGGATACAGACACGTTTCCCACCGGAGCCCAACGGCTATCTGCATATAGGACACGCCAAAGCCATCTGTATGGACTTCGGTGTGGCAGAGCAGTTTGGCGGTGTCTGCAATCTGCGTTTCGACGACACCAACCCCAGCAAGGAAAACAACGAATATGTGGAGAATATCCTCAACGATATCAGTTGGCTCGGTTTCAAATGGGGCAACGTCTACTATGCTTCCGATTATTTCCAGAAGCTTTGGAACTTTGCCATGTGGATGATCAAAAACGGTCACGCCTATGTGGACGAGCAGACCGCCGAGGAGATCGCCAAGCAGAAGGGCACACCTACTGAACCAGGTGTGGCTTCGCCCTATCGCGACCGCCCAGTAGAGGAGAATGTAGCCTTGTTCGAGAAGATGAACCAGCCCGAGACACCAGAAGGATCGATGGTGCTCCGTGCCAAGCTTGACATGGCAAACCCCAATATGCACTTCCGCGACCCCATCATCTATCGTATCATCCACACTCCGCACCATCGCACAGGCACGAAGTGGAACTGTTATCCGATGTATGACTTCGCCCACGGACAGAGTGACTATTTCGAGGGTGTGACCCATTCTATCTGTACGCTGGAGTTTGTTCCTCACCGTCCGCTCTACGACAAACTTGTGGACTACCTCAAGGAAATGGACGGCACGGCAGACAATATGACGGACAATCGCCCACGACAGATTGAGTTCAACCGCTTGAACCTCACCTATACCGTGATGAGCAAGCGTAAGCTCCACACGCTCGTTGACGAGCACTTGGTGAGCGGTTGGGACGATCCCCGCATGCCTACACTCTGTGGTATGCGTCGCCGTGGCTATTCGCCCGAGAGCATACGTCAGTTTATCCGCAGCATCGGTTATACCAAGTTTGACGCCCTCAACGACATGGCACTGCTCGAAGCGGCTGTGCGCGAAGACCTGAACAAGAAGGCATGCCGTGTGTCGGCAGTGGTCAACCCTGTGAAACTTGTCATCACCAACTATCCCGAAGGACAGGTGGAGGAGATGGAAGCCATCAACAACCCCGAAAACGAGGCAGACGGCACACACACCATCAAGTTTACAAAGAACCTTTGGATAGAGCGCGACGACTTCATGGAGGACGCTCCCAAGAAGTTCTTCCGCATGACTCCAGGCAAGGAGGTGCGCCTGAAGAACGCCTATATCGTGAAATGTACAGGCTTCACCAAGGATGCTGACGGCAACATCACAGAGATGCAGGCGGAATACGACCCCATCAGCAAGAGTGGCATGGAAGGTGCCAACCGCAAGGTGAAAGGTACGCTCCACTGGGTGTCGGCAGACTATTGCAAGCAGGCAGAAGTGAGAGTGTACGACCGGTTGTTCGATGTGGAGAACCCGTCGGCAGATGAACGTGACTTCCGTGAGTTACTCAATCCCACATCGCTCAAGGTAATCGACAACTGCTATGTAGAGGAATATGCAGCCACTAAGAAACCGGGTGAATATCTGCAGTTCCAGCGTATCGGCTATTTTATGGCAGACCTCGATACGACAGACAACCATCTCGTGTTCAACAAGACCGTGGGTCTGAAAGACACGTGGGCAAAGCAGAACAAATAGTTCACGCGTATATATAAACATACAAGACAAGCAACAAAAGATGAAAAGAGACAGTCAAGACAAGGAATTCCGCCGCCTTCAGCAGGAGTATGAAAAAAGCCTGGAGGAAGGTCGTTATCCAGTGTTCGACTCCGACGAATATGTAGACTTGGCGCAATATTATTATGAGCGCGGAGAAAGTCAGAAGGCAAAGGAGGTGGTGGATGCGGCGATGGTGGCTTTCCCCGATTCCGATACACCCGTGTTGTTTGTTGCCCGTTACACGATGCTCGAAACGGGTGACATGGCAGAGGCAGAACGCATGATGGAGAGTGTTTCCGACAAGTTCTCGCTCGACTACGTCTTCGACCGGGCTGAGTGGCTTGTCTACAGTGACCGGACGGAAGAGGCTGACGCCTTGCTCACCGAACGTTTCGAAAGCGTATGCGGTGAAGGCGAGGTGGCGGACTATGCCGAAGACACCTGCCGTTTCTTCCTGAATTTCCATAGACCAGACCTGGCAAAGGCGTGGGCTGAACGTATGCCCAATCTTTCTTCGGCGCGTAGCGTGTTGCTGGCGGCTGAAGTGGACAGGATGGGAGATGACTGGGAAGGATGCCGCGACAAGTTGTCGGCACTCGTCGAGAAAGACCCGTTCTGCTGCGCAGGATGGATTGACTTGGCGAAGATACATTTTGATTTCGGCAACAATACCGAGGCTGGCGAGGCTTGTGATTTTGCGTTGGCGATAGAACCCAATAATCCGGATGCCATGCTCATCAAGGGTGATGTGCTGGCTCGGTTGGGCAATGCTGTAGAGGCAGAGAAGTGCTACCGACGCTATCTTGATGTATATCCCGCGTCTCCTGCGGTCATCAACCAGTTGGTGGTTACGTTGGGTATGCAGGGGAATGAGAACTTGCCCAAACTGCTGCCGCTGATCAAACAGGCTGAGGAGTATGTGAACATGAAGTATGAGCGCAATATCTATGCCGACCTCTTGCAGACGGAAGCGTTCGTGCACAGTTCCCTCAACCAGTTGGACCAGGCGTTGGCGTGTGTCAATAAGTTGCGTGAACTGGATTGTCTTGACGATGACGAAATAGAATTGGTCCGTGCACAGGTATATATGCAGTGCGGAAAACAGTTGGAGAGCTGCTTGGTCTACGACATGCTCCTCCGCCGCAGCAAGTGGCGCATAGACCTCATGGAACGTATTTCGTTATGTCTTTATGACGGAGGGTTCTATGAAATCGGCAACTTTGAACTGAACCAAACGCTAGCATCACATCCCGAAAGCGAATATACGGCAGTGTTGCTCGCCATGAAGGCATTGTTCGCCCGTGCCTGCAAGAACAAAGATGAATATAAAACCTATCGTGACCAGGCGATGATGAAGGACGAACATACAGCGCAGGGCATCTTCGATATGCTTGAAAAATAAAAGCGAAAGCCAACCTCGCCATCGTGCAGGTTGGCTTTCGCTTTTTTATTTGTATAGTAGGAAATACGTAAAATATATTTGTATTTTTCCTTGTGCGGCACAGCCTTTTCCTCTATCTTTGCAAATAGTTAAATCATAAAACCACAATTTATGAAAAAATGTATTCTATTTGTTTTTAGTATTGTAGCGTGTATTTTGTTTGGCTCATGCGGCAATTCGTCGAAGACTGTGCAGTTCCTTCCGTATCAGGGAGAGAAAGACGGCAAATGGGGCATGATGAGTACAGAGGGAGAGGTGCTATTTGCTGATGAATTCGAGCGTGAGCCGACTATTGTGACCAATGATCGTTTCTTTGTACGCGACAAGAACGACTTATGGGAAATGTACACTGCAGAGGAGAAGCCGAAGCAGGTCGGCGTGAAGTACAAGTCCATAGCCACGTTTACTGCTGACGTTACACCGGCTGTGGAACCAGGTAAATGTGTGAACTTGATAGACAAGAACGGTAAGGTGGTCAAAACTCTAGACAAACTCGAAGGAAAGACTGTAGTAGGCGTATCAAGTTTCTCGGGCGGCTATGCCGTATATCGTACGGAAGACAACTTTGTGGGGGCTCTTGACACCAAGGGCAACGTGGTCATCAAGCCGCAGTATGTGTGGCTGAACATCTCTGATGGTTGCGCACTAGGTGTGGAGTCTAAATACAGAAAATATATGGAGAGCGAAGAGGACAACGAGAAGATCGTGGTATCTGTGCTTGACTTGAACGGTAACGTGAAATGCCAGCTGCCATATACCAAATATTCCTCGGTGGCAACTTCGTTTTCTGATGGAGTGATCGTGGCAAGAACAGGCAAGGGGGACAATCAGAAAGCTGGATTACTTGATAAGGATGGCAACTGGGTCGTTAAACCTTCAGGTAATGTCAAGGACATCACGGCTGTCAAAGGTGATAACTTTGTTTTCTATAATGGAGAGAAGTTCGGTTTGATGAACCGCAAGGGGGAGGTACAGATTCGTGCTAAGTATGAAGTTCTTTATATATTGTCGTCCGACCGCTTGTGTGGTGTTGAGAAGAAAGGTGACGACTATGAGGCGAAGTTGCTGGACATGAACGGAGAAGTGCAAGGCACGGAAACCTATAAGGATTTGGGAGCGTTCTTTAACGATGGCGACTATGCGCCAGCCAAGCTTGACGATCATGTGTGGGCTTTCATAGGTAAGGATGGCAAGGAAAAGAATGAGCCTAAAATTAGTATCTACAATATGGGATTTGCTACTGGCGATGATTTCGTTGAGAGTGATTATGTGGATTTTTCCAAGGTACTCGATGTGTTGCAAATTACGAAGAATGGTGTTGATGGACTCTCGTTCAGTAGTACTGCCGCACAGGTGAACGATCACATTGCTGAGATTACGGGCGATCGTAAACGTGCTGAAGATATGAAATTCGACACAAGTTTCGATTACACGAAGAAAGCCGTTAACGTGTCAGCTTCCATACAGGTGGTCTTCAGTGGCTATATAGGACAAGCTATCAAAAAGAAGGAATATGAAAACTATTTCGGCTATACCTATACTTACGAAACGACGGTGGGTTATCGCTTTGCCAATGTAACGCCAAACTTCTTTACTGTGGAGTTCGCTAATGAGGGAAAGATGAAGGGAAAGATGAAGGGTATGTTCGACCGCATGAAGACCCGACTAGGCAGTTTGGGCACTAAGGTCATGGAGAATAGGGGAGCGTATTTGATAAAAATCAATGAAAATACCTATGCTTTCTGCGTGTGGAACAAGGACATCTGCCGTTTAATCATATCTAAGGGAAGCGTGAAGGACGTTGATCTCAGCGGTTGGGCAAATCCAGATGATTCAGACGAAGGGAACGAACAAGATTTGGGTGAGGACGTAGCCATAGCGGATACTACTGTGGCAGATACACTAGCAGACTAGGCTATATGACAAGATAAAAATCGGGTAAGTTGCGATGTCGTAGCTTGCCCGATTGCTCTTGTTTGTCTGTCTATATAAACAAAAACCGTCAAGGCTGAGCCTTGACGGTCGTTTTTCTCTCGTTTTTCAGTTCGAACTAATCGAAATTACTTAGCAAGTGAATCAACAGTAGCTGTATCAGCAGATGCAGTGTCAACAGCAGCTGTGTCTACAGATGCTGTGTCCTCAGCAGGAGCCTGAGCTGTTTTGTTACCACAAGATGCGAAAGAGATAGCTGCGATAGCTACGAACATTAAAACTAATTTCTTCATTTTCTTTGCTTTTTAAATCTGTAAAACAATCATTTGTTTATTAAAACGTTGCAAAGGTAAGTATTTTTTCGATACGCTATTCACTTTTGCCACACTTTTTTTTGATTTGTTTTGTAACTATTTTGCAATCTACTATAAACCAACAACTTACATAAGGTAAACAAATGTTAAAGTTTTAAATAGGGCGGAAATCTGGCTTAACTGAACTTCCCATGTATGTGCTGCATGGACCCTTTGGGCAAGTTATTGGGACTTAGTTTTCTCTTAATCGGATTTTTGCCGTACCTTTGCAGATGATTTACTATACATTATTATATATATATGATTGATTCTTCCGCCTTCCAAGGCAAGACCGCCGCTTATTATACATTGGGCTGCAAACTCAACTTCTCGGAGACTTCCACCTTCGGCCGTCTCCTTCAGGATATGGGTGTTCGGACAGTCGAGAAGGGTGAGCAAGCGGATATTTGCATTATCAACACGTGCTCGGTTACAGAAGTGGCCGACCATAAGTGCCGTCAAGCGATACACCGGATGGTGAGGGAAAACCCTGGTGCGTTTGTTGTTGTGACGGGATGTTATGCGCAACTTGAATCGGAAGCCGTCAGTAAGATTGACGGTGTAGACCTTGTGTTGGGCAGTAATGAGAAAGCCAACCTGATCCAATATCTCAGCAACGCGTGGAGCGGCGTGAAAGACAATGACGGAAAACATGAGTTTCACTCTGTGAAGACCAAGGATATTACCACCTTTGCACCCAGCTGTTCTCGTGGCAACCGCACTCGCTTCTTCTTGAAGGTGCAGGATGGTTGCAATTATTTCTGCACATATTGCACCATTCCCTATGCCCGCGGCTTTTCTCGCAATCCGACCATCGACTCGTTGGTGAAGCAGGCAGAGCAGGCCGCAGAAGAAGGAGGTAAGGAAATTGTGATTACGGGTGTGAATATTGGTGATTTCGGACGCTCTACAGGCGAGAAGTTTATCGACCTCATTAAGGCGCTCGACCGAGTGGAGGGTATTCAGCGTTATCGTATCAGTAGTATAGAACCCGACTTGCTCACTGATGAAATCATTGATTTCTGTGCTGCGAGTCGTGCTTTTATGCCGCATTTCCACATTCCCATACAAAGTGGATCAGACGACGTGCTCAAGTTGATGCACCGGCATTACGATACGGCTCTCTTTGCCCACAAGATAGAACTTATCAAGCGGCGCATCCCAGAAGCTTTCATCGGAGTTGATGTGATGGTGGGATGTCGTGGTGAGCGACCAGAGTATTTTGAGGAAACCTACCGCTTCCTACAGTCGCTTGATATCACGCAATTACACGTGTTCCCATACTCAGAGCGTCCTGGAACAGCGGCGCTGAAGATACCTTATGTGGTCGATGAGCGCGACAAGAAACTGCGGAGCAAGCGCTTGCTCGAACTCTCTGACGAGAAGACGCAGACATTCTATGCTAGCCACATCGGGCAGGATGCCGAAGTGCTCTTTGAGAAGGCCACACGTGGCAAGGCTATGCATGGGTTTACTCGCAACTATGTGCGTGTGGAGCTACCTGCCTCACTCGCCTCAGAAGATATGGACAATCAGTTGGTTCGGGTGCGTCTCGGTGAGTTCAATCACGACAAGACGGCTCTCCGTGCCGTTATAGAATAAGAAAGGCGTATGAAAGTAGCTATCGTAATCTTGAATTGGAACGGGTGTAAGATGCTTGCCAACTATCTGCCCAGTGTAATAGAATATTCACGGGAAGATGCGGAGGTAATTGTTGCAGACAATGCATCGACCGATGACTCGGTGAATTTCCTGGAAACGAGATTCAAGGATGTGCGGATAATCCGTCTTGAGAAGAACTGGGGGTTTGCAGAGGGCTACAATAAGGCTTTGGCACTGGTGGACGCAGAATATTTCGTGTTGCTCAATTCCGATGTGGAGGTGACGCACCATTGGCTCACGCCTTTGGTGGAGTTTATGGATGCCCATCCCGATGTGGCTGCGTGCCAACCCAAGCTATTGTCGGAGAAAGATAAGGATATGTTTGAATACGCAGGAGCCTGTGGCGGTTTCCTCGACAAATACGGTTATCCCTTCTGCCGTGGCAGGATCTTTGACTCTATAGAGGAAGATGACGGTCAGTATGATTACCGCCAGGAGATATTGTGGGCCACGGGTGCTTGTCTGATGATTCGTGCAGAAGACTATCGCCGGGTGGGTGGACTGGATGGTCGTTTCTTTGCCCACAACGAAGAGATAGACATGTGCTGGCGTCTGCATCTGGCTGGCAGAAAGATCTATTGCATTCCCGAGAGTGTGGTCTATCACGTGGGTGGGGGCACTTTGCCCAAGGGTAATCCGAGGAAGACCTATCTGAATTTCCGCAACAACCTGCTCATGCTCTATAAAAACTTGCCCGACGAAGAACTCAGGCTTGTTATGCGCATGCGGTGGTTCTTGGATTGTCTCGCAGCCTTCCAAATGCTCATTCTTGGGCGCAACTGGAAAGATTTCACGGCGGTGCTTCGCGCCCGTCGCGACTTCAAGAAGATGAAGAGAGACTATGCAGAAGTGCGAAGGCAGATACAGAATAGCAGGCAGATGAAGCATGTGGCTCAGCGTCGTCCTTATTCCATTTTGTGGCAATATTACGTGAAGGGTGTGCGCAGATTCTCCGATTTGCATTGAAAGGATTAACGAACAAGTAAAGATTGGTCTTGTAGTGTAAATTCTTTATACATATAATAGAAAAGGCGAGCTAAATGCTCGCCTTTTCTATTATATGTATTGCTTGTTGATTACAGAATTGTCTTGACAGCCTCAAGCATTCCCTTCTCCTGGATGAGGTCAAGGTCTTTCTTGACAAGCTCGGTCAAGCCAGGAACGGTCTTGTTGAGGTCTTCCTTCCAGATATAGTCGAATGAGAGCACGCCTTCTGCCACCTTCTGTGTATCGCCGGTAGCCCAAAGTTCCTGCAGCTTGTCGATAATCTTCTGGTCATCCTGTGGTTTGATTTCTGCACCGTCAGCACGTTTGCCACCCTTGTAGTAGGTGATGATGGCAGCCAAACCGAATACCAATCCCTGAGGAAGTTCGCCCTTGCGCTCCAGATAAATCTTCACGCCTGGGAGATCGCGTGTCTCGTATTTTGGGAACGAGTTGAGCATGATGCTGGTCACCTGGTGGTCTACGAATGGGTTCTCGAAGCGCTCCAACACGTCAGAAGCAAACTTCTGCAACTCTTCCATAGGCAGGTCGAGGGTCTGCATCAATTCGTCGAACTGTACCTTGTGGATATACTTGCCGAGAACTTCGTGCTCGCAAGCGTCGCGTACGATGTTTACGCCGCTGAGGTATGTCACAGGGCTGAGAACGGTGTGAGGACCATTGAGCAAGGTCACCTTGCGTGCGTGGTAAGGTTTCTCGTTGTCTGTGATGAGCACGTGGAGACCAGCCTTGTGAGCGGGGAATTCTTCTTGCATCTGTTCTACGGTCATGTTCTCGGCCTTCTCAATAACCCAAAGGTGGAAGCACTCAGCCTTCACAACGAGGTTGTCTTTGTAGCCAACAGTCTGCTGGATTTCCTTGATGGTATCGCGGGGGAAGCCAGGAACGATACGGTCTACGAGTGTAGCGCATACAAAGCAGTTGTCTGTGAACCATTTCTTGAAGCCCTCGTAGTCTGCACCCATATCCTCTTTCCAGAGTTCGATATACTGATAGATGCACTCCTTCAAGTGGTGACCATTCAAGAAGATAAGCTCGCAAGGCATGAGGATCATACCCTTTGTTGGATCACCATTGAAGAACTTATAGCGGTGGAAGAGCAACTGAACGAGCTTGCCGGGATAAGAAGCGGCAGGTGCGTCTGTGAACTTGCAGCTGTCGTCGAAAGCGATACCAGCCTCTGTTGTGTTGGAGATGATGAAACGCATCTCGGGCTGCTCTGCCAAAGCCATGAATGCCTGGTTCTGTGAATATGGATTGAGTGCGCGGCTCACCACGTCGATACGCTCCAGTGTGTTGACGGACTGTCCATTTTCCTTACCCTGAAGGTTTACGTGATACAAGCAGTCCTGTCCGTTCAACCAGTCTACCATACCGCCGTTCAAAGGCTGAACGACAACTACTGAGCCGTTGAAGTTAGTTCTCTGGTTCATCTTCCAGACAATCCAATCAACGAATGCACGGAGGAAGTTACCCTCACCAAACTGGATAATTCTTTCAGGAGCTGTGCTCTTAGGCGCAGTTCTCTTGTTTAGAGATTTCAATTGTTCCATAATAAAGTTTATACTAATAATTTTGTTTCGAATTTTCAGATGCAAAGATACCCTTTTCTTGTCATCTGTACTAAGAAAAAACGAATAATCTTACGCAAAGGTTTACGTTACATGGCGAATGCGTTGAAGCCTCCGTCCACGACGGCGACTGTGCCCGTGACGAATTTCGAGGCGTCGCTCATCAGGTAGTGAATCGTACCGCAGAGTTCCTCGGGTTCGCCCATGCGACCGAAGGGTGTCTGGCGTATCACGTCGTTGCCCCGTGAGGTGTAGGTTCCGTCTGGATTGGTGAGCAGCGAACGGTTTTGTTCGGTGATGAAGAAACCTGGTGCGATGGCGTTGACACGGATGCCCTCACCGAATTTCTTGGCACACTCTGTGGCCATGTAGGCGGTGAAGTTACTGATGCCTGCTTTGGCGGCTGCATATCCGCACACGCGTGTCATGGGGCGGAAGGCCGCCATCGACGAGAAGTTGATGATAGTACCTTTTCCTTGTTGTGCCATAGGCTTGAGGAATACTTGTGTGGGGATGACGGTGCCGGTGAGGTTGAGGTTGAGCACCTTCTGGAACTCGTCGGCTTTCAGATCGAAGAAGGTTTGGTCTGGACCGATGGTGGCTCCCTTCATGTTTCCTCCGGCGGCATTGAGCAGGGTGTCTACACGAATGTATTTGGTGAGGATGTCGTGGCAGTTGCTCTCCACGGTGTCCTGGTTCATTACATCGGTCTTCATAAACTCGCATATGCCGCCAGCGCGGGTGACGTCGTCGGCGATATCCTTTCCCACCTCTTCCTTTCGTCCGAGGATAATGACTTTCGCTCCGTTGAGGGCGAGATATTTGGCGATACATCTGCCGAGCACACCTGTGCCGCCGGTGATGACCGTCACATTGTCTTTGATGTCAAACAGATTTTGCATGTCGGTTATTTTAGGTGTTGGGGATAATCAATAAAGTCCGGGTTGTTTGTATTCGATGCCCAGGTCGCGGTCAACGGTGGCGAGGATGCCTTGCACTTGTCCCATGGCGAACATGCGACCGAGGAACGAATAGCCGGCGTTGTATCCGCGCTTGTCGTCGCCGAGCATCTCCATGCCGTGGTCTACGCGCATGGGTAACTGCGGATTGTTTTTTTCGAAGATGCGTGCCAACTCAATGAGGTCGGCGCGTCCGCCCAAATGGGACGCTTCGGTAAAGTCGCCGTTGGGGAACACATGGCAGGAGCGTAGGTGTACGAACCACGTGCGGTCGGCATATTTGCGTGCCAATGCCACCACGTCGTTGTGGGCTCCTGCCGAGAGTGAACCGGCGCAGAAGGTCAGACCGTTGTGTGGATTGTCCACTGCTTTGAGTAACCAGTTGATGTCCTCGTCTGAAGTGACGATGCGCGGTAATCCTAAGATGGGGAATGGTGGGTCGTCAGGATGCACGCACATGTACATACCATATTGTTCGCATGTGGGCATGATGGCATAGAGAAAATAGCGCATGTTCTCACGCAGTTGTTCCTTGTCAATGCCTTCATATAGTGCGAGCAACTGGCGGAACAGTTCCACGGGATGCTCGTCGCCTTCTTTGATGTTGCCGCTGACGAAGCCCTGTGTCTTCACAATGATGTTCTCCACGAGCTTGTGTTCGTCTTCGGGTGTCATTGTCTGTTTCAACTTGTCAACCTCCTCCAGCACTTTCGGGCTCCAGTCCTTCTCAGCCCCATCTCGCTTAAGGATGTGGATGTCGAAGTAGGCGAACTGGGCGTGTGAGAAATACAGGTTGGTGGTGCCGTTCTCATTGGGGTGGGTTAGGTCAGTGCGCGCCCAGTCGAGCACGGGCATAAAGTTGTAGCAGATCGTGTGGATACCCTCTTCGCCTAGGTTTTTGAGACTCATCTTGTATTTCTCGATGAGGCGGTCACGGTCGGCTCCGGCATATTTGATGCTTTCGGATACAGGCAGACTCTCCACAACACTCCATCTCATGCCGTAGCTTTCTATGTATGTTTTTAGATCGTGTATCTTCTCGCGTGTCCATATTTCTCCGTTAGGCACATCGTGTAGGGCGGTGACAATGCCTTGCACTCCGATCTGTTTCAACATGGCAAGGGTGATTTTGTCGTTCTTGCCAAACCATCTCCATGTTCTTTCCATAGTGTATCTGATATTATGATTGGTTGTCTATAGTTTTTCTGCCAGGTAGCGTGCGGTGTGACTTTCTTTGCATTTTGCCACCTCTTCAGGTGTCCCCGCACAGACCAAATTGCCGCCTTTGTCGCCTCCCTCAGGACCGAGGTCTATGATGTAGTCGGCACATTTCGCCACATCCATGTTGTGTTCTATGATGAGGATGGTGTGCCCGCGGTCTATCAGTGCGTTGAATGCAGCGAGCAACCGCTTGATATCGTGGAAGTGCAAGCCCGTGGTCGGTTCGTCGAATATGAACAATGTCGGGTCTGCCTTTTCTTGTCCGATGTAGTAGGCGAGTTTCACACGTTGGTTTTCTCCGCCCGATAGGGTCGATGAGTTCTGTCCCAACTTGATGTAGCCGAGTCCCACGTCTTCCAATGGTTTCAGCTTTTGGGCGATGGCGTTCTGCTTTTGTTCTGTGAAGAATGTGATGGCTTCTGTTACGGTCATATCCAGAATGTCGTTGATGTTTTTCCCGGCAAAGCGCACTTCCAATATCTCTTTTTTGAACCGCTTTCCATGACAGGCTTCACACTCAAGCACTAAGTCGGCCATAAACTGCATCTCTACAGTGATCACACCTGCTCCCTTGCATTCCTCGCACCGTCCGCCATCAGCGTTGAAAGAGAAATATTGTGCGGTGAAGCCCATCTGTTTTGCCAGCGGTTGTTGTGCATATAGCTGGCGAATCATGTCGTAGGCTTTCAAATAGGTGGCTGGGTTGGAGCGCGAACTCTTGCCGATGGGGTTCTGGTCTACGAACTCTACTGCTTTCACGCTGTCCACGTCGCCTTTGAGTGAGAGATATTCGCCTGGTGGGTCTGCCACAAGGTCGAGTTGACGGCGTAGGGCGGGGTAGAGAATGCCTTTGATGAGTGACGACTTGCCCGATCCGCTTACGCCTGTGACGACCGTCATCACGTTGAGCGGTATCTCCACATCGATGCCGCGGAGGTTGTTCATGCGTGCACCCTTGAGCTTAAGCGCCATGTTCCAGTGTCGTCGGCTTTGCGGCACCTCGATGATCTCCTGCCCGAGCAAGTATTTAATGGTGTAGCTTTGCGGATACTTGGAGGCGGATTCAGCGGTTATGCTCTTGGCATCGCCCTGGAAAACGATTTCACCGCCCAGTCTGCCTGCGTCAGGTCCCACGTCTATCAAGTGGTCAGCTGCGCGGATGATGTCTTCGTCATGTTCGACAACAACCACCGTGTTGCCCACGTTCTTCAGTCCCTTGAGCACATGGATGAGCAGATCGGTGTCGCGGCTGTGCAACCCGATGCTCGGTTCGTCGAGGATATAGAGCGATCCCACGAGTGGACTGCCCAATGAAGTGGTCAGGTTGATGCGCTGGCTCTCGCCGCCGCTCAGAGTGTTCGAGGGTCGGTTGATGGTGAGATAGCCCAGTCCTACGTCACAGATGAATCCAAGTCGCGACCGTATTTCTGTGAGCAACCGTCGTGCAACTGCTTCCTCGTGTTCGGTGAGCTGCAGTTGGTCGAACCATTCCTTGAGTCTGTAGATGGGCATGTCTACCAGTTCGCTGATGCTCTTGCCACCCACCTTCACATAGTTGGCCTCTTTTTTGATGCGTGTTCCGTGGCATTCAGGGCAGACCGCGCGTCCGCGGTAACGGCTCATCATCACGCGGTATTGTATTTTGTAGAGGTTGTCTTCCACCATCTTGAAGAACCCGTCGATACATGCCTTATTGGCCAGACTGCGTCGCTTGTCAGACGGCAACCCATGCCAAAGCATGTCTTTCTGTTCTTGTGTGAGTTTGTTATAGGGCTCGAAGATAGGAAAGTTGTCGATGGCGGCGCGACGGCAAAATTCGTCTTTCCAGGTTCCCATCTTCTCGCCATGCCAGCATTGCACGCATCCATCGTAGACGCTAAGTGTTGTGTTTGGGATGACCAGTTTCTCGTCGATGCCAATTACATGGCCGAAACCTTCGCATTTAGGGCATGCACCAGCCGGCGAATTGAAGGCGAACATATTGTCCGATGGCTCCTCAAACGTCATGCCGTCGGCTTCAAAGCGTATGGAAAAATCATAGGGTATGTTGGCGGGCAAGATCAGCAATCGGCACAGACCATCTCCCTCGTAGAAGGCCGTCTCGGCGGAGTCGGTCAGCCGGGAAATGCTGTCTGTCGTGTGGTCCACCGACATGCGGTCGATGAGCAACCATACCTCTTCAGTGCTTGTGCTCTCGACTTGCGGCGTGTTGAGAAAATCCTCTATACGTGCGAATTCGTCCTTGACGAAGATGCGCACGTAACCTTGCTGCAATTCCATTTCCAATTGCCTGCGTAGCGTTCTGCCTTCGATGACCCGTAGGGGGGCGAGGAGGCAGAACTTGGTGCCATCGTCGAACGAAAGAGCCTGGTTCACCACGTCTTCTGGCGTATGCTTTTTCACCTCTTCTCCGCTCACTGGCGAGTAGGTACGTCCAACGCGCGCAAAGAGCAAGCGCATGTATTCATATATTTCGGTGGTGGTACCCACCGTCGAGCGAGGGTTTCTTGACACGACTTTCTGCTCCAAGGCGATGGCAGGAGGCAATCCCTTGATGATGTCGCATTCGGGTTTGCTCATGCGTCCCAAGAATTGGCGTGCATAGGAAGAAAGGCTCTCTACGTATCGGCGCTGACCTTCGGCATAGAGTGTGTCGAAGGCGAGTGACGACTTTCCCGAACCGCTCACACCGGCAATGGCGATGAATTTTCCGCGGGGTATGTTGAGGCTGACGTTCTTTAGGTTGTTGACCCGTGCCCCTTTGATTTCTATCATTCCATCCATGCTGTGCGGGGCTTATCTTAGGTCGATGACCTCAGCGGTGGGGAAATCCTTGGCGTTAAACGAGAAGGTGGAGTCGCTCTGTTTACAAGCTTTGAAGTTGGTGATATTGATGGTCGTCCAAGTGTTGCCCTGACGCATCTTTACCTGTTGTGGCTGATAGTTTTTTTCCACGGTGATATACATCTCTTGTATGGTGCGCTGCTTGTTCTGAGCTGTGAGGTGCACGTTGTAGACACCGTCTTTCTGTGTCATGCCGAGCGTATAGCCGTTTTGGTAGATGTGGATGAAGGTATAGGGGTTCATGCGCATCTGCTGTGCTTGTGTTGGCGTGTTTACATTCACCTCGTTGGTCTTCTTCATGTAGGTCCACTGTGTCTTGCCGTTGAACCATATCATGGCATCGGCAGTGCGGGCGTGGAATTTGTTGCCCTTGATGGCGATGGTACCTGAAGCATTGCCGTATTTGCCGCCTGCCATGCTGAAGTTGGCTTGTGCGCCACTCTTGCTGGAGACGACGGCAGCTGTCTTGTCTAAGATTTTCTTCGCCTGTGCGGCGTTTTGTGCGCTGGCTCCAATAGCGAGCAGTGCTATCAGTGTCGCTAAAAACAATCTTTTCATAGTCTTCGGTTTTATTCTTGTTTATTTGTTGTCGTTGTTTCTTGAGTGGCACATGCCTCGCCTATAGCTGTGCCAACAGCGTGTTGAGGCTGTTCTCATCGGTAATGAGCACCTCGCGGGGTTTGCCGCCTTGTGCCGATCCCACGATGCCCGCTTTCTCCAACTGGTCCATCAGCCTGCCGGCGCGGTTGTAACCGATGGAATAGCGGCGCTGTATCATGCTGGTAGAACCTTGTTGTGAGGTGACCACGAGGCGGGCGGCCTCGCTGAATAGCGGGTCGAGGTTGTGGGAGTCCAATGCTCCCATGCCACCGCCGTCTGTTGCCTCGTCATCCTTAGGCTCAGGCAACCATAGTGGTTCTACAGGACCGGGCTGTGCCGATATGTATTCGTTGATGCGCTCTACCTCGGGTGTGTCGACGAAGGCGCATTGCACGCGCACTGGTTCGTTGCCGCAGAGATAGAGCATGTCGCCGCGCCCGATGAGCTGGTTGGCTCCAGGGCGGTCCAGGATGGTGCGCGAGTCAATCATCGCGCTCACCTTGAAGGCGATGCGGCCAGGAAAGTTGGCTTTGATGTTTCCCGTGATGATGCTGGTGGTGGGCCGCTGGGTGGCGATGACCATGTGGATGCCCACGGCACGTGCCAATTGGGCGATGCGTGCGATTGGCATTTCCACTTCTTTGCCAGCTGTCATGATGAGGTCGCCGAACTCGTCGATGATTACCACGATATAGGGCATGTACTCGTGTCCTTTGGTGAGGTCGAGTTTGTGCTCCACGAATTTCTTGTTATATTCCTTGATGTTTCTTGCTCCCGCCATCTTGAGCATGTCATAGCGGTGGTCCATCAGAGTGCAAAGGCTCTTGAGCGTGCGTACCACCTTTGTCACGTCGGTAATGATGGCTTCGTCGCTGTCGTCTGCCACCTTGGCCATGAAGTGGTCGGTGATCGAGGCATAGACGCTGAACTCCACCTTCTTTGGGTCGATGAGCACGAACTTGAGTTCGTTGGGGTGTTTCTTGTAGAGTAGCGACGTGATGATTGCATTCAGCCCCACCGACTTACCCTGTCCGGTAGCACCTGCCACGAGCAGGTGGGGAATTTTCGCCAAATCAGCCATGAACACCTCGTTGGTGATGGTCTTGCCCAGGGCAATGGGCAGTTCCATGTTCGTTTCTTGAAACTTCCTGGAGTTGAGTATGCTCTCCATTGACACGATGTTGGGATTGGCATTAGGCACCTCGATACCGATGGTTCCCTTGCCGGGGATGGGGGCGATGATTCGGATGCCGAGTGCCGACAAGCTGAGGGCAATGTCGTCCTCAAGGTTGCGTATCTTCGAGATTCTCACTCCTTCAGCCGGTGTGATCTCATAAAGCGTGATGGTCGGTCCCACGGTAGCACGGATCGATTTGATTTCCACACCAAAGTTCCGCAGCACCTCGATGATACGGTTCTTGTTGGCGGTCTGTTCTGCCTCGTCGATATACGGTTTGCCGTCGTTGTCGTATTTCTTGAGTAGGGCAAGCGTGGGATACCTGTAGCTGGTAAATGGCTCCTTGGGGTTGATGGGGGTTGAAAGAATTTCGTCTACCGCCAAGGTGTTTCCGTGGGCGTGTTCTTCTTCTTTTGCCACTTCCACTTCCATGCCGATGTCTTCAGATCGTGTGGTCTTGGTGGCGGTGCGCGCGGGTACCTCTGTTTCTTGTGGTACGGCCTCATTCTGGTAGGCAGGGTCGTTGATTACGGCGTCACCGTTGTCAGGAAAATCCACGGTCTGCGAGGCGGGGTCGTCAAATACCTCTGGGTCAGGCTCTGTCTCCATGGAGGTAGCATAGTCAGGTACGGCTGTTTCCGTTTCCTTGGTGTGGTTGGTAATGGTGAACGGAATCTTTTTAGGGATGAGTCTTGACGGGTTGAAAATGTTGCGTATCACGGTGATGGTTTCCGCGCTCAGGTAAGTGAGGAACGTGATTGCTACCGCCAACACAATGGCAATCAGTCCGGGCGAACCTATCATGTTTTCCATGTATTGACACACAGACATACCGTGTCCGCCGCCAGGGTTGAACACTGAATCTGTCATCATCGGTGTGACGAATTTGGCGAACGTCACCGAGCACCACACCATCACGAGCATGGTACCCATAAACCACTTCAGCAAGTTCACCTTGTAGGCGTTCATCAAGTGGAGCGATGCCAGGATCATAAACACGGGCAGCAGAAATGCCGGTATGCCGAAGCAACGGGCAATGAAGAAATAGGAGAGCAAAGCACCCACTGAACCGCATGTGTTTTGGAATGCGCGTGACGCGTTCTCCACCTCGCCAGGGCGCAACTGCAATACCAAACTTTGGTCTGCCGCTGCGGTGGAAAAATAAGATATGAATGCGATGATTGTATAGATTGCGAAGAGCAATAGAACCAAGCCGAGGATGAAGTTCACCTTCTCGTTGTTGAACATGTTTTTGAATCCCACTGCCTCATTGAACGATGTCGCTTTTCGCTCAGTCTTTTTTCTTGCCATTGTTTACGGGTCTCTTGTTGTTTCATGCAAAAGTAATTGAAAAAAGTCAGAACACGCCATTTTTTCCCACTTTTTTTCTAATTTTGCATGCCGTAAGAATTTATTGATGAAAAAAGTACTGTACAGCAAGTTTGACAAGAAGCGCATACCCACTCTCCCGCGGGTGCTTTTCCAAGGCCGTATCGTGGTCATATTGAGTCCTGGAGAGACAGGGAAAGCGGTCGATTATCTGCTTTCCAGTCCCATTCTCGGCATTGATACGGAGACCCGTCCAGTGTTTACGAAGGGGCGGCAGCATAAGGTGGCGTTGCTGCAAGTGTCAAACAAAGATACCTGCTTCTTGTTCCGACTCAACCACACAGGCATGACCCCAGACATCCTTCGTCTGCTCGAGGATACCACGGTACCCAAGGTGGGGCTTTCGCTTCACGATGACATGAACTCGCTTCACAAACGTGCAGAGTTCACGCCCGGCTATTTCATCGACTTGCAGGATTTGGTGGGACAGTTTGGCATCAAGGATCTCAGCCTTCAGAAACTCTATGCCAACATCTTTGGACAGAAAATCAGCAAGCGGCAGCAACTGAGCAACTGGGAGGCGGATGTGCTCACTGAGGCACAGAAAGGCTATGCTGCCACCGATGCGTGGACGTGCATCAATCTCTATGAGGAATTGAAACGTCTTAAGCAGACCGGCGACTATCAGCTCGAAGTAGTGCCCGAACCACTGCCCACAGTTTCTGCTGAGCCTCGGAGGATAAAGGCAAGTGAGTGATGACTATTGTTGAAAATAAACAAGATACATAAATGAATATATACTTGAAGAAAGGCAAGGAGGAAAGTCTCAAACGCTTTCATCCCTGGATATTTTCTGGTGCCATCGCCCACATGGACGAAGGTATCGAAGAGGGCGACATCGTGCGCGTAATCGACCACGCCGGCAGTTTCATTGCTGTGGGACACTATCAGATTGGTTCCATTGCGGTGCGTGTGCTCTCGTTTAGCGACATTGCCATCGATGACGAATTCTGGCGCAGCCGTCTGCAGTCGGCGCTCGACATGCGCGTGAGCATCGGCATTGCCGACAGCGATACAAATAACACTTATCGTCTCGTTCACGGCGAGGGCGACAACCTGCCCGGACTCGTCATCGACTGCTATGGCGAGACTGCGGTGATGCAAGCCCATAGCGTGGGGATGCACGTGTGCCGGGAAACCATCGCACGCCAACTTGTCGAGGTGATGGGTCACCGCATCAAGAATGTCTTTTACAAGAGCGAGACGACGCTTCCCTACAAGGCTGATCTCGGACAGGAAAACGGTTTTATCTATGGTGGCAGCGAGGACAACACCGCCGTGGAAAACGGATTGCGCTTCCACGTGGATTGGCTCAAGGGACAGAAGACCGGATTCTTCGTCGACCAACGAGAAAACCGCTCGCTTCTCGAACGCTATGCCAAGGATAAGAGCGTGCTCAATATGTTTTGCTACACGGGCGGTTTCTCGTTCTACGCCATGCGCGGCGGAGCCAAACTCGTGCATAGTGTGGATTCGAGTGCCAAAGCCATTGAACTGACCAAGCAGAACGTGGAGCTCAATTTCCCAGGCGACGACCGTCACCAGGCTTATTGTGAAGATGCGTTCAAGTTTCTTGACGCAGCCGACGACCGCTACGACCTCATCATTCTCGATCCACCGGCATTCGCCAAACACCGTGGTGCTCTTCACAATGCTCTAAAGGGATACACTCGCCTAAACGTCAAGGCGTTCGAACGCATCAAGAAGGGCGGTATCCTCTTTACCTTCAGTTGTTCACAGGTGGTGACCAAGGATAATTTCCGCAATGCGGTCTTCACGGCAGCAGCGCAGTCAGGGCGCAAGGTGCGCATTCTGCACCAGTTGCATCAACCCGCAGACCATCCCATCAATATTTACCATCCGGAGGGTGAATACCTCAAGGGCCTGGTGCTCTACGTGGAATAATCCAACGGGGGAAATCTTATTTATGATCATGACCGTCAAAGCGCTCGAGACTACTGTGCTCGACTTTATCCGCACCCACGCCCTACTTGCCGCAGACAACATTCTCCTGGTGGCACTTTCGGGTGGAGCCGACAGTGTGGCATTGTTGTTGTCGCTCTGCCGGCTGGGCTATCGGGTTGAGGCGGTGCATTGCAATTTTCACTTGCGAGGCGACGAGTCTGACCGTGACGAGCATTTCTGTCGTCAGCTCTGTGACGACCGTCACATCGCTTTCCATGTAGCACATTTCGATACACTTTCTTATGCTGTCCTTCATCATGTGAGCATCGAGATGGCAGCACGCGAATTGCGCTACCGCTATTTCGAACAATTGCGTCGCGACATCGGTGCTGCCGACATCTGTGTGGCTCATCATCGTGATGATCAGGTGGAAACCGTGCTCATCAACTTTGTGCGGGGCACCGGACTCCACGGACTTACCGGCATGGCTCCCCGACGCGACCACATCGTACGTCCATTACTGTGTGTAGGGCGTGCTGATATTGAAGCGTATCTACATGCGTTGGGACAGTCTTATGTGACGGATAGTACCAATTTAATCGATGATGTGACGCGCAACAAGTTTCGTCTTGACATCATCCCCAAGCTCCGCACCATCAATCCCTCTGTCACTAACAGCATTGCGCATACTGCCCTGCGACTTGCCGAAGCTGAAAAGGTATTCGATCGCGCACTCCGCGACGGTGCCTCGCGAGTGTCCACAGTTTCGGGCAACTCCGTCCGTATTGACATCAACCGTTTGAAGACAGAACCATCACCCGAATACTTGCTCTTCTTCATCTTGCAGCCTCTCGGTTTCTCCTCTTCGCAGATTGAACAGATACACGCCAGAATCACGTCTTCTACGGGGCGTGAGTGGTGCTCGTCCACCCATCAGTTGCTGCTCGACCGCGGTTCGGTACTTGTTGAACCTCTTTCAGAACCCGTGCGTCCTGTGCGCATGCCCGAAGAGGGCATCTATGTGGTTTCGGCAGACGAACGGATGAAACTGCAGTCTGTGGCGTGCGGCGAAGACTTCCAAGTGTTGAAAGACCACCGTGTGGCATGTCTTGATGCCCGCAGAGTCGTTTTCCCCCTCATCTTGCGACTTGTAGAGGAGGGTGACCGTTTTATGCCCTTTGGCATGAAAGGTACTAAGCTGGTGAGCGATTATCTCACCGACCGCAAGTTCTCTCTTTTTGCCAAGCGCCGCCAACGTGTGCTCACAGATGCTCAGGGGCATATACTTTGGCTTGTGGGTGAGCGTCCTGATGCCCGCTATTGCATCACGCCTGCCACCACCTGTTGCCTGATGGTTTCCTTGGAGACTACCTTATAGTATAGGTGTGGTGCCTGGTTATTCGTGCTACTTCTTAATTGTGGCTTCTGTAAATTCTTGTTCCTTTTTTTCGTCATGTCATTGTTTTTTTGTTACTTTGCACTTTGAAAGAGCGCTTTTGCTTTCTCTTCGCAAGAAACGTAAGGTCAAAAAGTAAAATATAATTGGAAAATGAAAGAAGACAGACAAACCCTTAACCGCAACTTGGCACAGATGCTCAAGGGCGGTGTGATTATGGACGTTACCACTCCGGAACAGGCGAAAATCGCCGAAGCTGCTGGTGCATGCGCCGTGATGGCGCTTGAGCGTATTCCTGCCGACATCCGTGCGGCTGGCGGTGTATCGCGAATGAGCGACCCGAAGATGATCAAGGGCATTCAGGAGGCTGTATCCATCCCTGTAATGGCAAAGTGCCGTATCGGACACTTCGCTGAGGCACAGATCCTGCAGGCTATCGAAATCGACTATATCGACGAGAGTGAAGTGCTTTCGCCCGCCGATGATGTATACCATATTGACAAGACCCAGTTTGACGTGCCCTTCGTGTGCGGCGCCAAGAACTTGGGTGAGGCACTCCGCCGCATCGCTGAGGGTGCGACGATGATTCGCACCAAGGGCGAGCCTGGAACAGGTAACGTGGTGCAGGCAGTACGCCACATGCGCATGATGCAGAGCGAAATCCGCCGTCTCGTGTCGATGAGCGAGAATGAACTTTTCGAGGCTGCCAAGCAGTTGCAGGCTCCCTACGAACTGGTGAAATACGTGCACGACAACGGCAAGTTGCCAGTGGTCAACTTCGCTGCAGGCGGTGTGGCTACACCGGCTGATGCTGCATTGATGATGCAACTTGGTGCAGAAGGCGTGTTTGTGGGCTCTGGTATCTTCAAGAGCGGCAACCCAGCAAAGCGTGCCCAGGCTATCGTGAAGGCAGTGACCAACTATAACGACGCCAAGATGCTTGCAGAACTCTCCGAAGATCTCGGTGAGGCCATGGTGGGCATCAACGAGAGCGAGATTCAGCTCTTGATGGCTGAAAGAGGTAAATAACGGCGCCGTAATGAGAATAGCTGTATTGGCCTTGCAGGGGGCTTTCGCCGAGCACAGGCAGAAGCTGGACAACTTGGGCATAGAGAGCTTCGAAGTACGCCAACTGAAAGACTGGGACCAACCGAAAGACGGACTCATCATTCCTGGCGGTGAGAGTACCACGCAGGCAAAGCTTCTGAATGAGCTTGGGTTGTTGGAACCCGTCAAGAAGGCGATAGCCGAGGGGTTGCCTGTCTATGGCACTTGCGCCGGACTGATACTCCTTGCCAAGAAGATAGAAGGTGAACCCTCGCGGCGTATATCCTCAATGGACATCACCGCTCTTCGCAACGCTTATGGGCGTCAGTTGGGCAGTTTCTATGTAGAGGCTCCGATGAAGGGTATTGAGGGCAACGTGCCGATGACATTCATCCGTGCTCCCTATATCAAGGAAGCGTGGGGCGATGCAGAGGTGCTTGCAGAGGTAGATGGTCGTATTGTGGCAGCCCGACAAGGCAATCAACTGGTCACGGCGTTCCATCCCGAATTAAACGATGACACACGCGTGCACGAATATTTCGTGCAGATGTGCAAGTGAAAACGATAAACAACGAGGGCATTGTTTCTTTTTGTGTGGCGACAGATGCAGGCAAAAGGAAATGATGCCCCTTTTTCTTTACCACCACAATCTTGCGGAAATGAAACTCCACATACTCGAAATACCATCCTTCTTTCCGCCCTACGGCGGCGCATTTTGCTTGGACCAAAGCAAGGCTTTGGCAGGTCAGGGACACACGGTGCGCATTGTGGCATGCGTGCAGTTGGGCATGACCATCAGCAAGTGGAAATACCTGACGGCGGTCACCCGTGCGGAAGAGCGGACGATGGACGGCATCACCGTGCTCTATCGGCAGACAAGAGGACTATATTTTCCTGTGTGGCGAGCAAACAATCGAAATAGTTGTCCACGATGCCCTTGTTGGGAGCTTGCGGCATAAGTTTTACGATGGTGGGGTTACGTAGGACATATTGCTCGCAAACTTGCCGGGTAGAGTCGGTAGACCCGTCTTCGCCGATGACAATCTCAAAGTCGAACTGACATTCCTGACACAAGATGGAGTCGAGCGTGCGCCCGATGGTCTTTTCCTGATTGTAGGTGGTGACGATGATGGATACGAGTGGATTCATGCGACGGTCCTCCTGTTATTTGGTGGCGGCGATGGTGGCGAAGAGCACCCGCAGTCCGATTCGGGATGCCGACATGCGGGCGAACAGATAATATTTCTTCGTGTATCGTTGCAAGGGAAGCGGATAGAGGCCATGGTCGTAGAGACGTGAAGTGCGCTCGCGGAGATTCTTCCAGTCTTTGGTCAACCGAATGGTGTTGTAGATATAGTCCATAGTGAGCTGGTCAATGCGTCGTTGGAGAGCATGTCGTTCCTCTTCGGGAAGCACTGGGGCTTTCTCTGCTAAACGATACAGCATTTGCTCCGTGTCGTTGAGACGCTCGGCAATGCTCCGTTTGTCTTTGCGACCCGTGGCTGATTCCTGTCGTGGACGGTAGAAATAGGCATGGTCTTCCGTCGCGAACACGCGGTCGCAGCGCAACAGCAGTTGGACGGTGAACTCCTCGTCTTCGCCATATCTCACACCAGGCGTAAAGCGCAAGGTGTGGATTAAATCGCGGCGGAACACATAGGTGGCAGCCGAGCCGCGGAGGTTGTTGTGGCGCAGATATTCGGTGCCGCTCACAGCCTTGGGCAGGAAGAATGGTGTCTCTGCCACCCGCTTGTCAGTATACTGGAACAATACGATGTCTGGGTTATGGTAGCGCACAAGGTCGAGGCAGTGCTCATAGGCGTTGCGTATGAGGTAGTCATCTGCATCAACAAACTGGATGAAGTGGCCCGAGCAAGCTTGGATACCTATATTGCGAGCCATGCTGACGCCGCCGTTGCGCTTGCGTACATAGAGGATATAGTCAATCAGATCGGAAATCTCGTTGAGCGGACACACGTCGGAACCGTCGTCGACCAGCACGATTTCGCGCTCGGTCTCAGACAACGACAAGGCGAGGATGCTCTCCAGACATTCGCGGAGCATCTCAACAGGTTCATTGTGATAAGTGACAATGAAGCTGACCAACGGGGATTGTTCTTTATTCGTGTTCATGGCGTTTTTTCATGTAAGGCAAAGGTACGGCTATTTGTTTGCACGGCAAAATAAAAAACGAAAAACTTGTACAATATACTTCCGTGATGAGGCGTTAGTATAAAAGATATGGAAAAAAGCAGCAAGCAAAACGGATATGCACACATCTTGAAGTACACCGGCGTTTTCGGCGGTGTGCAAGGATTGAGTTTGCTTGTGGCGCTGGTGCGCAACAAGTGCGTGGCGGTATTGCTCGGTCCCGAGGGTATGGGAATTGTCAGCCTCTTGAATGTCACGGTCAAAATGATGACCGATGCCACGGGACTGGGTATCTCGACCAGTGCGGTGCGCAATGTCTCAGTGGCATACGATGCGGAAAACCATAGTCTGCTCCGTCATTCCGTAGCGGTGATCCGCACCTGGTGTCTGGTGGCAGCCTTGTTTGGCATGCTGCTGTGTGCGGCGCTCAGTCCGTTGCTCAGCAAGGTCACCTTCTCTGTGGCAGACCATACACTCGATTTCGTGTGGCTGTCGCCCGTGGTGGGATTGGCCACTGTGGTCAGCGGTGAGATGGCGATACTGAAAGGACTGCAGCGACTGGGCGGATTGGCATCAATTACTGTGCTCAATGTGGTCGGTGCACTGATACTAACTGTTCCCATCTATTGGTGCTGGGGTGCCGATGGCATTGTGGCGTCCCTACTGACGGTGGCTGTGCTGCAGGCGGTGTTCACGCTTTGGTTTTCTGCACGCGCCTGTCCGTGGCGTTGGACGGCAAGGGTTAGGACTGTGAAGAGATTGCTGGCAGCGGGCACACCGATGGTCAAGCTTGGAGTGGCTTTTGTTTTTGCCGGACTGTGCGGCAGTGGGTCCGACTATCTGATCCGTATTCTTCTCAATGCGAACGGCTCCACCTCCGATGTGGGGCTTTTCAATGCCGGCTACATGATGACAATGACTTATGGTAGCATGGTCTTTTCTGCGATGGAGACCGACTATTTCCCTCGTTTGTCTGCCTGTTGTAGCAATCTGGAACGGATGAACCAGGCCATGAACCGGCAGATGGAAGTGTCGCTGGTGCTCATCTCGCCCATGCTCGTCTGTTTCAGTATCGGACTTCCGGTCTTTCTACCGCTGCTGTTGTCCAACAGGTTTCTTCCTGTGCTCGGCATGATGCAGGTGGTCATAGCTGCGCTCTATCTGCGGGCGGTCAAGTTACCGATAGCTTATTTGCCATTGGCTAAAGGTGACTCGCGGTCGTTCCTGCTGCTGGAGGGCGGTTATGCCGTCTTGGCGGTGGTCTTGGTGACAACGGGATTTGCCTGGCACGGACTGACCGGCACAGGCGTAGCATTGCTCATCATGTCAGCTGTCGACTTCTTGGTGCAGGCGTTCTATATGCATGTGCGTTACGGCTTCCGTATCTCCATTCCGGTGCTCAAATACTTGGCGGTGGAACTGTCTCTCGGCGTTGCTACCTATGCCTGCACATGGCTCACGGGTGTAGCTTATTGGATGGCTGGAGGCGTGCTCGTAGTGGCGAGTCTGCTAACTACACTTTACATTTTGCGTAATAAAACAAATCTTAGTGGTTCGTTACGTAATTTATTTGGAAGAAAATAAACCGTCATTCTATTAAATTCGTGTTAAACGTGACTAAAAAAACTCGGTCAAAGTTTTGGGTGTCCGAATAAATTTGTACTTTTGCGGTGGATAATTCGCAAGTACATGACATTGATAATAGTAGCCATATTGCTGCTGGCGTATCTGTTGATAGCCACTGAAAGCATAACCAATGTGAACAAGGCCGCAGTGGCGATGTTCGCAGGCACGGTCGGTTGGGTGCTGTATATCTGTTATGGTGCGGATTTTGTCACGGATATGCACAGTTCGGAGTATTTTGTCTTCTTGAATGGTGTGGAACCCAACAGCTCCAACGTAAAGCAGTTTATTGCGCAAAACGTGTTTCTTGCCTATGTGGGCAAGGCTTCCGAGATAGTATTGTTTCTGTTGGGCACCATGACGATCGTTGAAATTCTCAACAACAACGGATGCTTTGATTTCATTACTCAGCTGATGCGCACCCGCAACAGTCAGAAATTGTTGTGGACGCTGTCGGCGGTGACATTTGCATTGTCTGCCAACCTCGACAACTTGACTACAACGGTGATGATGCTCACCATCATGCATTCCATCGTGCCCAATCGCAGACAGCGCATGTTCTATGGCAGTGCCGTGCTCTTGGCGGCAAACTGTGGTGGTGCGCTCACTGTGATAGGTGATCCGACGGGATTGCTGCTTTGGAATATGGGTGCCGTTACGGCTACCAATTTCTCATTGTCTCTCATCATACCTTGTCTGTTGGCTTGGATTGTGCCCACATGGTTGATTGGCAGAGCATTGCCTGAACAGGTGGAGACCGAATGGATCGTGATGCCCTACCGGGGCGATGATACCCGTCTCAATGTATGGCAACGCCTATTGATGTTGTTGGTCGGCATCGGTGGTTTGTGGTTTATCCCCACTTTCCACAATATCACCAAGCTCAGTCCTTTCCTTGGTGCGCTCTGCGTGCTTTCCGTATTGTGGGTGGTCAACGAGATCTTTAACCGCAAGTTGATGAACACCGAGCAGATGATCCAGCGCAGAGTGCCGCGCGTGTTGCAATATGGTGTGATACAGATGATGCTCTTCGTGATGGGTATGATGCTCGCTTTGGGTGTCTTCTGTGAGACAGGAGCCATGCACGACGTGGCTGCGTTTACAGAACAATATATCCACAACGTGTGGATCATGGGCGCGCTGGCAGGCTTGGTCAGTTCGGTGCTCGACAATTTCGCCACAGCCGTCAGCTTCGTATCAGTATATCCTGTGGTGGAAATGACGCGCTATATGGGCGACTATATGCAGCAGTTCGTTCAGAATGGCATCTATTGGAAAGTGGTTGCCTACTGCTCAGCGGTGGGTGGCAATGTGCTGCTGGTAGGGTCGGTGAGTGGACTGGCACTGATGAAGATGGAGCGGATGAAACTGTCGTGGTATATGCGCCACGTGGGATGGCATGCCATGGCGGGTGGTCTCGCCGGACTGGCAGTGCTTTGGATAACAGCAAACGTATAAAAAGAGTAGTTATATATAAATAGGTATTAATAAGCTTCAAAGTTATGGCAAAGATTAAGACAATTGGAGTATTGACATCCGGAGGCGACGCGCCGGGAATGAATGCAGCCATCCGTGCGGTGACACGTGCTGGCATATGCAACGGATTCAATGTGAAAGGAATCTATAGAGGTTATGACGGTCTTATCAATGACGAAATAAAACCATTTACCACCGAAAACGTGAGCGGTATCATCATGTCGGGCGGTACAATCCTCAAGACAGCACGTTCGAAGGAATTTATGACTCCCGAAGGGCAGGACCGTGCCTATGCAAACCTGAGAAAGGAAGGCATCGATGCGTTGGTGGTTATCGGAGGAAACGGCTCGCTGACGGGTGCGATGAACTTCGCAATGAAATACGATGTATGCTGTATCGGTCTGCCCGGAACAATCGACAACGACCTCTACGGCACTGATTCAACCATTGGTTACGACACGACCATGAATACCATCGTCGAATGTGTGGACCGCATCCGTGATACGGCGCAGAGCCACGAGCGCATATTCTTCATCGAGGTGATGGGACGCGACGCCGGATTCCTTGCACAGAACAGTGCCATTGCATCGGGAGCTGAGGCTGCCATCATTCCGGAAGACAGTACGGACGTCGACCAGTTGGCACGCTTCATGGAGCGTGGGATCCGCAAGTCGAAGAAGAGTTGTATCGTCATTGTGTCGGAAAGTCCGAAATGCGGAGCGCTTTACTATGCCGACCGTGTGCGCAAGGAGTTCCCGGATTACGACGTACGCGTGTCTATTCTCGGACACCTGCAGCGTGGCGGACGTCCCACGGCACACGACCGCATTCTGGCATCACGCACAGGTGTGGGTGCCATTGAGGCAATCATGCAGGGACAGCGTAACGTGATGATCGGTATCCGCAACAACGAAATCGTCTATGTGCCGTTGAGCGAGGCAATCCGTTCGGACAAGCCTTTCGACAAAAAACTCATCACAGTGCTTGACGAGCTGAGTATCTGATACGGAGCAATATGTATTAAAATATGTTCAAATTGGGAATACAAGAGCATATTAGGACGATACAAATTTGCACTATATCGATATAATATGTACTTTTGCTTGACGAAACATAGAAGTCAGATCAAGAAATAAGTTAAACCAAACATAAATCTTATAGCTTATGTCACAAATTAAAGGACGCATCTCACAGATTATCGGACCTGTAATCGACGTTTACTTCGATACGACGGGTCAGGATGCAGAGAAGGTGCTGCCAAAAATACATGAGGCATTGAAGATTACACGTCCCGACGGACGCGAACTCATCATCGAAGTGCAGCAGCACATCGGTGAGGACACAGTGCGCTGTGTGGCTATGGACAACACCGACGGCTTGCAGCGAGACTTGGAAGTGGAGTCCACGGGAAGTCCTATCACAATGCCTGCCGGCGAACAGATCAAGGGCCGCATGATGAATGTCATCGGACAACCTATCGACGGCATGAAAACACTCGATATGGAAGGTGCTTATCCTATCCATAGAGAGGCTCCGAAGTTTGAGGAACTGTCTACACACAAGGAAATGCTCGCCACGGGTATCAAGGTGATAGACCTGCTTGAACCTTATATGAAAGGTGGAAAGATCGGTCTGTTCGGTGGTGCCGGTGTGGGCAAGACCGTGCTGATCATGGAACTTATCAACAACATCGCCAAAGGACACAACGGTTATTCCGTGTTCGCCGGTGTGGGTGAACGTACCCGTGAGGGTAACGACTTGATTCGAGATATGCTTGAGTCAGGCGTAATCCGCTATGGTGACAAGTTCAAGGAAGCGATGGAAGAGGGTAAGTGGGACTTGAGTCTCGTGGATCCTGAAGAACTGAAGAAGTCGCAGGCCACCCTTGTCTATGGTCAGATGAATGAGCCGCCAGGCGCACGTGCTTCAGTGGCGCTTTCCGGTCTGACGGTAGCAGAGGAATTCCGTGACCATGGAGGTCAGAACGGTGAAGCCGCAGATATCATGTTCTTCATCGACAATATCTTCCGTTTCACCCAGGCTGGTTCTGAGGTGTCCGCCCTTCTCGGACGTATGCCTTCAGCAGTAGGTTATCAGCCAACTTTGGCGAGCGAGATGGGACAGATGCAGGAGCGTATCACTTCGACCAAGAAAGGATCCATCACTTCAGTGCAGGCCGTATACGTGCCAGCCGATGACCTTACCGACCCTGCTCCGGCAACCACCTTCACGCACCTCGATGCTACAACAGAGTTGAGTCGTAAGATTGCCGAACTTGGTATCTATCCTGCCGTAGACCCGCTGGGCAGTACTTCGCGTATCCTCGACCCTCTGATTGTGGGCAAGGCACACTACGATTGTGCACAGCGCGTGAAGCAGATACTGCAGCGCTATAAGGAACTTCAGGACATCATCGCCATCCTCGGTATGGACGAACTTTCAGACGAAGACAAGTTGACCGTGAACCGTGCACGTCGTGTGCAGCGTTTCCTTTCACAGCCTTTCGCCGTAGCAGAGCAGTTTACCGGCTTGAAGGGCGTGATGGTGCCGATTGAGGAAACCATCAAGGGCTTCAACGCTATCCTTGACGGTGAGGTGGACAACCTCCCCGAACAGGCATTCCTCAACGTGGGTACTATCGAAGATGCCATTGCCAAGGGAAAGAAACTGATGGAGCAGGCTTCTGCCCAATAATCGTACAACTCGTAAAACTGAATGACTATGGGTTTGAGATTAAGAATCGTTTCTCCCGAAAAGACCGTGTTCAGCGGGGAAGTGGACAGCGTGGCTGTACCGGGGACGAAAGGTGCTTTCGTAATACTGAAAGACCATGCTCCCCTCATTTCCACCTTGCAAGAGGGAATCGTGGAATACGGCTCGGAAGGCAACAAAAGCCAACTTGCCATCAAGGCGGGCTTTGTGGAAGTTCAGAAAAACGACGTGAACCTTTGTGTGGAAGTATAGCAATCTATGGAACGCAGAACGATAAACAGTGTAAAGGCTAAATACGTGAAGTATGGCTTGTGGCTGCTTGCGGCTTTGTTCGTGGCAGGCATGGTATACGACCGTATCTGTGGCATCTTCGTACAATGGGATTTGATTGTGTCGACGGTGTATAGTCTTGTTTCGCTGTTTGCTTATGGAGCATGCTGGAAAGGTGTGGCGAAAAGCTCTCCTGCCAATCTCAGCAAGTTCTATATGGCGGGTTCCACCCTGCGGATGATGTCCGCCTTGATGGTGGTGGTGATTTATTGTTTTGCTGTGAGGCAGTTTGACGCGATCATCCGGTTCGTGGTATGCTTCCTCATCTTCTATGTGGCGATGTTGGTATACAACGTCTTATACTTTACCAAAGTGGAAAAAACAATTAAAAAAGGAAACTAATATGACAAGACTGAGACATTTGTTCCTGATGTTGACGCTGCTCTTGACCGCCATGCCTATGATGGCGGCGGAACAGGAAAAGGGTAGCATAGACTTTCAGGGCATATTGTGGGGTCATATCAAGGATTCTTATGAATGGCATGTGACCAATATCGGAGACAAGCCAATCGTTATCAATCTGCCGGTCATCGTGCACAGTTCTACGGGATGGCATGTGTTTTCCAGTAGCGAATTCGCTGAGGAGAAAGATGCCAAGGGCAACCGCCCGGGTCCTTACGGACTGTATATTTCCGGCAGTCAAGACCATGAGAATAAAGTCTGCGAGACGGTGAATGGTCAGGAGGTGCGTCCTTTCGACATCTCCATCACCAAGACCGTGGCAGTCTTGTTCATTGATGCGGTGATCTTGTTGCTCTGCATATTGATACCTGCAAGATGGTGCCGCAAGCACAAGCCGGAAGACCCCGCACCAAGGGGCTTTGTCGGTCTGATGCACATGTTCGTGATGTATATCTACGACGAGGTGGTGAAGCCGTCGTTGGGCAAGGACGCTGACAAATATGCGCCCTATCTGCTCACCTGTTTCTTCTTCATCTTTGTGGCGAACATCATGGGTGTGGTTCCGTTCCCGCCGGGCGGTGGAAACCTGACGGGCAACATTGCTTGCACCTTCTTCCTCGCTCTTTGCACGTTCCTCATTACCAATTTCACAGGAACGAAAGAGTATTGGAAAGAAATCTTCTGGCCAGAGGTGCCCACATGGTTGAAGGTGCCGGTGCCGTTGATGCCGTTCCTTGAATTGTTTGGTATCTTTACAAAGCCATTGGCGTTGACCATCCGTCTTTTCGCCAATATGATGGCAGGTCATGCCATTGCCCTTTCTTTCGCCTGCATCATCTTTATCATGTTTGGCGTAGGCGTGGTGGCAGGTTCGGCAATGACCGTTGTCAGTGTGTTGATGAGCATCTTCATGATGCTTCTCGAAGTGTTGGTATGCTTCATTCAGGCATTGGTGTTCACCATGCTGAGTGCAGTGTTCATCTCTATGGCGCATGTGAAACCACATGCAGCCGAAGCAAAGTAAAAACAGTAAATAAACAAGAAATAATAACTTAAAATTTCAAGATTATGTTATCATTATTATTAGCAGCAGATGCTTTAGCAAAATTAGGTGCCGCTTGTGGCGCAGGTTTAGCCGCTATCGGTGCAGGTATTGGTATTGGTCGTATTGGCGGTCAGGCAATGGACGCTATGGCTCGCCAGCCGGAGAAGATGGGTGATATCCGTTCAAGTATGATTATCGCCGCAGCTCTTGTTGAGGGTGTGGCATTCTTCGCTGTCATCATCGCCGTGCTCGCACTCTTCGCTTAAAATAAGCGGAGTGAAGTTAAGAATATAAACTAAATCACAGCTATGGGTTTATTGATTCCTGATACTGGTCTGCTTTTCTGGATGGCACTCGTGTTCTTCGTGGTGCTCTTCATCTTGTGGAAGTGGGGCTTCCCGGCCATCATTCATATGGTGGACGAGAGAAAGCGCTTCATCGATGAGAGCTTGCAGAAAGCACATGAAGCCAACCAAAAGCTCGCCAATATCCGTAAAGAAAGCGAATCCATTCTGCAGGGGGCGCGTGAGAAGCAGGCCTTGATACTCAAGGAGGCTGCCGAAACGCGTGACAGTATCATAGAGACGGCACAGGGTAAAGGCCATGATGAGGGCGCTCGACTGATCGCTGAGGCTAAGGCCGAAATCGAAAGCGAAAAGCAGCGTGCCATCGGAGAAATCCGTGCCCAAGTGGCAGAACTTTCGGTGAAGATTGCCGAAAAGATTCTGCGCGAGAAACTCTCTACTGACAGCAAGCAGATGGACATGATCGATAGACTGCTGGATGAGGTTTCTGTCGGAGATAAAAACAAGTAAGCTATGGAAATCGGAGTAATTTCGGTCAGATACGCCCGCGCTCTCCTCAAGAGTGCTACCGAGGCAAGACTCGACGAACAGGTGTATGGCGAGATGCAGACTCTGGCGCAGAGCTACATCCGTGTTCCCGAGCTGCGATTCACGATAGACAATCCTATGCTTGCCAAGAGCCACAAGGCAAAAATCTTGCTGTCGGCTTGCGGTGGCAAGGGCGTGAGCAAACTTACGGAAAGGTTCATCACGCTTGTTCTCAAGGAGGGAAGGGAGAAAGCCATGCAGTTTATGGCCAACTCTTATGTCACTCTGTATCGAAAACAGAAAAATATCACCCGCGGTAGACTCATCACCGCTACTGCCGTTGCTCCGGAAACGGAAAACAAGATGCGGCAGATGGTGGAGAGAAAAACTCAAGGTACTGTGGAATTTCAAACTGAGGTGAACCCCGATATCATCGGTGGCTTTATCCTAGAATATGGAACTTACAGAATGGATGCGAGCGTGCAGTCGCAGCTCCGCAACATCCTGACGCAGTTAAAACGCTAAACTATTGTAATAACGAAGTCCGTGGCACTGCTGCGGACGAAGATTAAGAATTTAACATGTCAGATAAAATAAAACCAAGCGAAGTATCAGAAGTTCTGCTTCAGCAACTTTCTGAGGTGAACGAGGGCCAGAAGTTTGACGAGGTCGGTACCGTACTCACTGTGGGTGACGGTGTGGCTCGTATCTATGGCTTGCGCAATGCCGAGGCTAATGAGTTGCTGGAGTTTGAGAATGGCACGATGGCCATTGTGATGAACTTGGAGGAAGACAACGTCGGTTGTGTGCTCTTGGGTCCTACTGCTGGCATCAAGGAGGGAATGGTCGTGAAGCGCACCAAGCGCATCGCCTCTATCCGCGTGAACGACAATATGCTCGGTCGTGTGATTGACCCTCTTGGCAATCCTATTGACGGCAAGGGAGAAATCGATCTCACCGAGTCGTTTGAGATGCCACTCGACCGCAAGGCTCCGGGTGTGATTTATCGTCAGCCCGTGAAGGAACCGCTTCAGACTGGTCTGAAGGCTGTTGACTCTATGATTCCTATCGGTCGTGGTCAGCGTGAGCTTATCATCGGCGACCGTCAGACAGGTAAGACAGCTATTGCCGTTGATACGATTATCAATCAGAAGAGCTTTTATGATGCGGGGAAACCTGTATATTGTATCTATGTAGCCATCGGTCAGAAGGCTTCAACCGTAGCCGCATTGATGGAGAATCTGAAGCAGCACGGTGCCATGCCTTATACGATTATCGTGAGTGCAACGGCTGCCGATCCTGCCGCCATGCAGTATTATGCACCGTTTGCAGGTGCTGCCATTGGTGAGTATTTCCGCGACCGCGGCTATTCAGCTTTGGTGGTCTATGACGACTTGTCGAAGCAGGCTGTAGCCTATCGTGAGGTGTCTTTGATCTTGCGCCGTCCTTCAGGACGTGAAGCTTATCCGGGCGATGTGTTCTATTTGCACAGCCGTCTGCTTGAGCGTGCAGCGCGTATCAACGACCAGCAGGAAGTGGCTGAGAAGATGAACGACCTGCCAGAGTGTATGAAGGGTCATGTGCGTGGCGGTGGTTCGCTCACCGCACTTCCTATCATCGAGACACAGGCTGGTGACGTTTCCGCCTATATCCCGACCAACGTGATTTCTATTACCGATGGTCAGATCTATCTTGAGACCGACCTGTTCAACCAAGGCTTCCGTCCCGCAATCAATGTGGGTATCTCCGTAAGCCGTGTGGGTGGTTCGGCACAGATCAAGAGTATGAAGAAGGTGGCTGGTACGCTGAAGATCGATATGGCGCAGTATCGTGAGCTTGAGGCTTTCTCCAAGTTCTCAAGTGACATGGATCCTGTGACCGCCATGACGATCGACCGCGGACGAAAGAACAACCAGCTCCTCATACAGCCTCAGTATTCACCTATGCCAGTGGGTGAGCAGATTGCCATCCTCTATTGTGGCACGCATGGCTTGATGTCGAGCGTACCCGTAGAGAAGGTGCGCGAGTGTCAGGACACGTTCCTCGACAAGATGCGTTCCGCTCATCAGGATGTCATCGACACACTGGCTTCTGGTAAGATTGATGACACATTGACGAAAGTCATCGAAGACACGATGGCAGACATTGCCGGACAATATAAGTAATAGCCTATGCCGTCATTAAAAGAGATAAAAAATCGTATCGCGTCCGTCAACAGCACCCGCAAGATAACGAGTGCCATGAAGATGGTAGCTTCATCCAAGTTGCACCATGCACAGGTGATGATTGGCAACATGCTCCCCTATGAGAATATGCTTGAGCACATCCTTCAGTCGTTTCTTGCGGCCATGCCCGATGTGCGCACTCCACTCAATGTGGAACACGCCCAGGTGAAACGTGTGGCGCTGGTGGTCTATTCGAGCAACAGTAGCCTCTGCGGTGGCTTCAATGCCAATGTCATCAAGATGATGAACCACGTGATAGACGATTACAAACATCTCGGTTCCGATGGCGTTGTGGTTTATCCCATAGGCCGTAAGGTGGCCGAGGCGGTGGCCAAGCTGAAAATTCCCGTGGGCGGCGACTTCATCGAACTGGTAGACAAACCTAATGCCAACCAGTGTCAGCGGATCGCCGAAGAACTTTGCGAGAAGTATGCGAAGGGCGAATTGGACAAGGTGGAATTGATCTACCATCATTTCAAAAGCGCCGGCTCGCAAATTCTCACCCGCAAAACGTTCCTTCCTATTGATGTCACAGATGACTTCATGTGGGACAACGAGCGTGATCTCACTTCGACGGTCGTTACCGAGAAGGCACAAGAATACTTGCGCAAGAACGGCAACAAGGCTACTACAGCCAAGGAAGGCGAGGTGATACCGCTCAATGATGACTTCATTGTGGAGCCTGACTTGGAAACCGTTCTTACCGAATTGATTCCGCAAGAACTGAAGTTGATGCTCTATACGGCGCTTCTTGACAGTATCGCCAGTGAGCATGCTGCTCGAATGGTGGCTATGCAGACTGCTACGGATAATGCCGACGAATTGCTGCGTGCGCTCAACTTGCAGTACAACAAGGGACGCCAGCAGGCTATTACCAACGAATTGCTCGATATTGTTGGCGGTTCGGCGAATAACTGACCTGACCGTCTCCTACACATAGCGGTGCGGAAATATCTCTTCCATCAGAGATATTTCCGCACTTTTTCGTTTGTTTCGAGAATACTGCTTACCTTTGCTCCTTCAATGAGTGTTCGTTGACCTGCAACATGCATGGTCGTTGTCAAATGAAGGAAAAACAACATGTAATATGGAATATATGTCTCAAGAAGGCTACGACGAGTTGCTCGCCGAGCTGAAACATTTGGAGAGTGTGGAATTGCCTCGCGTGCGTGACGCCATTGCCGAGGCGCGCGATAAAGGTGACCTCAGTGAAAACTTTGAGTATCATGCTGCCAAAAGGGAGCAAGGACGCCTGTTGGGGCGCATCCGCTTCAAACAGAAGGTGCTGGAAAATGCGCGGGTGATTGACAAGTCGCTCCTTAAGAGTGAGGTGGTCGGGTTGCTGAGTAAGGTGGGCATGACCAATCTTGCCTCCAACCGCAGTATGACCTATACCATAGTCAGTCCGCACGAAGCGAATATCAATGAAGGGAAGATATCCATCAAGTCGCCCATCGCCCAAGTGCTGTTGAACAAGAAGAAAGGCGACACTGTCGAGGTGCGTGTGCCAGCCGGAGTGCTGAATTTGCGCATTGATAGTGTAGAACTCTAACCCCAATTCTATCACCAACTTTTCGTGTATTTTTACGAGGTAGTACCTCACCCCGTCATGAGTATAACCTCATCCCGTCATGAGTATAACCTCATCCCGCCCCGAGGTACTACCTCATTGCTCATCGAGGTACTACTTCATTGACCATCGAAGTACTACTTCATTGGCCATCGAAGTACTACTTCATTGGTCATCGAAGTACTACCTCTTTCGTTAATACGACCTAACATGCATTTTCTTCAGTAATCTTTAGTTCTCGATACGTCTTGCAGAATGCGAGGGACATCAGTATGCTGGTCAGTATCCATGACATGGGATAGATGCTGAGCAACCATTTGAAGTCGTGGTGGTAGGGGCACCAGAGAAACACCCATCCGATGCGGATGGCGCAAGTGCCGAATATGGTGATGACAGCAGGAAGAAGCGACTTGCCCATGCCTCGTAGTGACGAGCCGACTACTTCATAGACACATGCTATCCACTGCCATACCAGCGCCATGTTTATTCGGATGCTACCATATCGGATCACTTCCGGATCGGCAGAGAATAAGCTGAGCATGAGCTTGTGGTTCGTTACAAACAGCACATTGGCTATACCGCATGACAAGACAGCCATTCCGAGGCATATCCAGAAGATACGGCGTACCCGCTCGTTCTGTCCGGCACCATAGTTTTGTCCGATAAAACTGATGGCTGCACCATCGAACGCCACGACAAGGAAATAGCAGTAGTATTCAAAGTTGAGAGCGGCAGCAGATCCGGCAACGGCAGAAGAACCATAGCTGTTGATGGCTGATTGCAAGAACACGTTGGAGAAGGAGAATACCATGCTCTGGATGCCGGCTGGCACACCGATGATCAGAATGCGTTTCAGTTCCGTCCTGTCTATTTTCATTGCCTTGAAATCTAGTTTGAACGGCATTTTCTCATGTCTTAGCAACCACACGATGCAGCCTGCACTCACGGCGTTGGCGATGCCTGTGGCGATGGCAACTCCGGCTACACCCATATGGAAGCAGATGACAAAGATTAGGTTAAGCACCGTGTTGACGATGCCGGCAGCTCCCAAAATGTAGAGCGGACGTCGTGTGTCGCCCATGCTGCGGAGTATGGACGCACCGAAATTGAATATCAGAAAGAAGGGAATGCCAAGGAAGTAGATGCGCAAGTAGAGTACCGCCATATCAAGCACGTCATCAGGGGTGTCCATCAATTCCAGTATGGGGCGGGCGGTGAGCACACCAAGGAAGAGCAGGAAGATGCCGCCGAATACGCTGACCACCGAAACTGTGCCGATGGCCTTGCGTATGCGTTGGTGGTCGTTCTGCCCGATGTGGTTGGAGATGATGACATTTGCTCCCATCGAGATGCCTACGAAGAGATTGATGAGCAAGTTGATGACAGGTCCGTTGCTACCCACTGCTGCCAAAGCCTGGCTGCTGGCGAAACGTCCCACCACAGCTACATCGATCGAGTTGTACAGTTGTTGCAGCATACTACTTGCCGCCAATGGTATGGCGAATTTCAGTATCTTCATGAACAACGGTCCATGGAGCATATCTATTTCGTTGCTTCTTGACATATCTTGTTTGGTAAAATGAAAATTCCCCGATTGCTCACTGACGTGCAATCGGGGAATCGTTTTTATGGTTACTATAGCCCGAAGGCGTTAGTGCTTCTTACTTGGCATATGCCACAGAGCGTGTTTCGCGAATCACGGTAATCTTCACTTGTCCGGGATAGGTCATCTCGTTCTGAATCTTGTTGGCGATTTCTGTAGAGAGCGACTCAGACTCCTTGTCGTCCATCTTGTCGGCACCGACGATGACACGCAATTCACGACCTGCCTGGATGGCGTAGGTCTTTGTAACGCCGGGATAGCTCATGGCGATTGCCTCAAGATCGTTCAGACGCTTGATGTATGCCTCCACAATTTCGCGGCGTGCACCTGGACGCGCACCGGAGATGGCATCGCAAACCTGCACTATAGGGGCGAGCAAAGTCTTCATTTCTATTTCGTCGTGGTGTGCACCGATGGCGTTGCAGATGTCTGGCTTCTCCTTGTATTTCTCTGCAATCTTGGCTCCGTAGAGTGCGTGGGGGAGTTCGCTCTCCTCGTCGGGCACCTTACCGATGTCGTGCAACAGACCTGCTCGTTTGGCTTTCTTGGGATTCAAACCGAGTTCTGCAGCCATCACGGCGCACAGATTGGCTGTCTCGCGGGCGTGCTGGAGCAAGTTCTGACCATATGAAGAACGATACTTCATCTTTCCGATGATGCGGATGAGCTCAGGGTGCAGACCATGAATACCCAAGTCGATGGCGGTGCGCTTACCTGTTTCGATCACTTCGTTTTCGAGTTGCTTCTTCACTTTGGCGACAACCTCCTCGATGCGTGCCGGATGGATACGTCCGTCTGCCACAAGCTGGTGGAGAGCAAGGCGGCACACTTCGCGGCGGATGGGGTCGAATGCAGAAATGACGATGGCTTCTGGTGTGTCGTCCACTACAATCTCTACGCCAGTAGCAGCTTCGAGGGCACGGATGTTGCGGCCTTCACGACCGATAATGCGGCCCTTCACTTCATCGTTGTCAATATGGAATACGCTTACAGAGTTCTCGATGGCAGTTTCCGTAGCCACGCGCTGTATTGTCTGGATGACGATTTTCTTGGCTTGTGCGTTGGCGTTGAGTTTTGCCTCGTCCATGATTTCGTTCACATAGCTGGCAGCGTCCATCTTGGCTTCGTCTTTCAAACTCTCTACGAGGCGGGTCTTGGCTTCTTCTGCGCTGAGTCCTGACAGCTCTTCGAGTTTCTCGCGCTCTTGAATCTGCATCTTGTCGAGTTCCTCCTGCTTGATCTGCAAAAGCTTCTTCTCGTTGTCGATGCGGTTTTGCTGTTGGTCGATATCCTGCTTGCGGCGGCCCAAATCTTCCTGACGCTGGTTGAGAGAAAGTTCGCGCTGCTTCAGCTTGTTCTCGCTTTGTTGGATCTTTTGGTTGCGCTGCTGCACTTCCTTTTCCAGTTCGCTCTTCTTGTTGAGGAACTTCTCCTTCACTTCGAGCAGCTTTTTCTCTTTAATAACTTCGGCGTCTTTTTTCGCCGTTTCCATCATCTCGTTATATTTCCCCTTGATGACGTAGCGGAAAATCGAGTATCCGACTGCACCACCCACCACGAGTGTGACAATCGGAATTATGATCATAATTACATTCATTTATTTGTTGTGTTTAAAGATAATATTCTCTGTTTGGTTTTTGTATCTGCTGCTCTGAGAGGTGCGGTTACTTGCTGTCCGGTTTGTCCTTGAGCGCGTCCTCGATTTCAGTTGTCAGTTTGGCGAGAATATCATTCACGGGACCTACGTCGTTGCGCAGGCTTTCCCTTTCATATCTGAGTGCGATGTCGACGAGCGCCATATAGAGCAAGTCTTTGTCGCTCTTGCGTCCCTTGAACATATCAGCATAGGTGTTGATCGTTTGGGTGATCAGTTTTGCCGCATTACGGTACAATTCTTCCTCATCCCGTATGATGTTTACGGGAATTTCGGTGTCGTAGACGTGCAGTCGGATATGTAATTTGTTTTCTTCTGCCATTGGTTGGGGATCATTCGCTCAGTAGCGTGATACATTTGTTGACGTCGCGGATGAGTTTGGCCAGACGTTTCTGTGTGGTTTCCATGTCTCCGTCTGTAATTTCGAGCATCTTGGCCGTTTTCAGCAACGCATAATTGTTATTGGCTTCAGACAATTTCGCTTTGAGCGATGCGATTTCCGCATCGCGCTCATCTACCATCGTATACAGTTCGGCGTTCTCTTTTTTTATCTCCAGATACTGGAGAATCATCTGCCGGATGCGGGTGGTGAATTGAGTCAGCGTTTTCTCGTCTGTTCTCATACAATTACATTTTGCTTACAAAATTAAGATAAAATGCCGAAAGTGCCAAATCTTCCGTTATCTTTTTGTCTTAAAGGCTTTATTTCCACGCTTGTTTCCTCGGCTTGACAATGAGAACGATAAGCGTGGTGTGGCGGCCTTGTCTGTGGATGCCTATTTGTCGTTCTCCTGTGGCTTGGGCTCTTTCTTGGCGAGCATCAACACCTGATAGACGAAATCGGTGATCCATTTGCGCGAAAAGCCGAGGTGCTTGTCGTAGTTGCGGATGGCAAGCACGGTCTTGATGACGCCGGCATCGCTGTAATCATTTTTGTCAAATATGTCGTTGACCATCTTTTCGGTCATGTTATAGAGCGCTTTCTTGAAGAAGGAGGGGAGACGCAACTTGAATTTCAGCAGGTTGCTGGCAAGCATCATGATGTCTTGTGTGAACCCTTGGAACTGAATGAGATAGGTCTGCACGTCCTGCAGTTTTCTGCAGTTCTTGCGGATGCTCTGGTCTATCTCTTTAAAGAAGTCGTCGTCCGTGTTGTAGAGTTCTTTCATCATCTTGCGGCAACGGCTTTTCTCACCGATGCCGAGCTTGTTGTTCACGGTTGGTACGTGGAGTGTCGACTTGAATGTGCGCAGGTCGGGCAGCATGGCCAGGTTGGTGATGCCCAAAGTGGAAGCCATGGAGGCTTGGAAATATACGCGTATCAATGTCATATAGTCTTCCATTCCGCCGATTCGCTGTGTCTCGGCGTTGTTCTTACCGAACAATTTTGATAGTATTCCCATTGTTGTTGTATATAAATAATGTGTATCTGACGGCTGGAAAAGCCGGTTTTTGATTGCAAAATTACAACAAACGTGCCAATTATCAAAATTTTAGTATAAAAATAGTCGTATTCTTTGGCAAGACAAAATGTTGTTAGTAACTTTGCCGCATCAAATGAAACTTTTATTTTTAGTTTACAGTTAAGTATGAAAGGTATTGTATTGGCTGGTGGTTCTGGTACCAGACTCTATCCTATTACAAAGGGAATCAGCAAGCAGCTCATTCCTATTTTTGACAAACCGATGATTTATTACCCGATTTCCGTGCTGATGCTTGCCGGTATCCGCGATATTCTCATCATCTCTACACCCTATGATTTGCCGGGCTTCAAGCGCTTGCTTGGCGATGGCAGTGATTTTGGCGTGCACTTGGAATATGCGGAACAGCCTTCGCCAGACGGATTGGCACAGGCTTTTATCATCGGAGAGAAATTTATCGGTGACGACAGTGTGTGCCTGATTTTGGGTGACAATATCTTCCATGGCGCCGGTTTCTCCAGCATCTTGCAGGAATGTGTGAAGAATGCGGATGACAACTTGGCGTCTGTATTCGGCTATTTCGTGAATGATCCCGAACGATATGGCGTGGCTGAATTCGATGCGGACGGCAATTGCCTGAGTATCGAGGAGAAACCCGAACATCCGAAGAGCAATTATGCGGTGGTAGGACTCTATTTCTATCCGAACAGTGTGGTTGAGATTGCCAAGAATATCAAGCCGAGCGCACGCGGTGAGTTGGAAATAACAACGGTGAACCAGGAGTATCTGAAGCGCAAGGCTTTGAAGGTGAAAACCTTGCAACGTGGTTTTGCGTGGCTCGATACGGGTACCCATGACAGTCTCAGTGAGGCGAGCACGTTTATCGAAGTGATTGAAAAGCGACAAGGACTGAAGATTGCTTGTCTTGAGGAAATCGCTTATAAGAGAGGTTGGATAGACCGGGAGCGACTCAAGGAAGTGGCGAAGCCGATGATGAAGAATGATTATGGCAAGTATCTGATGCGTCTTGTGGAAGAGAAGGCGTAGGAAGGTATTTGGAGAAGGATATATCACTATGATTATAGCAGTAGATTTTGACGGTACTATTGTGGAACACCGTTATCCGCAAATAGGCAACGAGATACCTTTCGCCACAGAGACACTGAAGATGCTCATCGCCGACCATCACAAGCTCATCCTTTGGAGTGTGCGCGAAGGTGCTCTCCTGGACGAGGCTGTAGAGTGGTGTCGTGAGCGTGGCGTAGAGTTTTACGCTGTCAACCGTGACTATCCCGAGGAGAGTAAGGATGCAAATGAACATTTCAGTCGGAAACTGAAGGCTGATTTGTTTATCGACGACCGTAATTTGGGCGGTCTTCCTGACTGGGGCACGATATATATGATGATCAAGCAGCACCGCAAGTATTCGGAACTCTTGCCTGCAGATCTGGACTTGACAGCCCACAACCATCGTCACCACCACAAGAAAAAGCATTGGTGGCAGTTCTGAAAGGCTCAGAAACAATAAAGGCGCATCTCAAATGGGATGCGCCTTTATTGTAGCAAAGAGTTTTTACTTCGTCTCTATTTCCTCTTTCATGTCGATAAACTGCTTCTTGTTGTCGTAGAATTCATACTGCAGGAATGCAAGTTTCTGTGAGGGGACAACGTGTACTCCGAATCCATATTTCATTTGCCACTTGCGTTTCAGGGAAACAATGCCCTGGTTGATATAGGCGGCAACGTACGGATGCACGTGGAGGTTGAACTTCTTGATGCCAATCTTGTTGACAAGATAGTCAATTTTTCTCTCGAGTTGGTCGGTGAAAAGGATACTTGACTTGATTTTCCCTTTTCCGAAGCAGGTGGGGCACGTTTCTTCCACATTTACGTCCATGGCGGGTCGCACGCGCTGGCGTGTGATTTGCATCAGGCCGAACTTGCTAAGCGGCAGAATGTTGTGCCGTGCACGGTCTTTCTGCATGTTCTTGCACATGCGCTCATAGAGCATCTGGCGGTCTTCTGCCAGGTTCATGTCGATAAAGTCTACGACAATGATGCCACCCATGTCTCTCAGTCGGAGTTGGCGTGCCAATTCGTCGGCAGCTCCGAGGTTCACGTCGAGTGCGTTGGCTTCCTGTCCGTTTTCCGAGCGTGTTCGGTTTCCGCTATTCACGTCCACTACGTGGAGAGCTTCCGTGTGCTCGATAATCAGATAGGCACCGTGCTTGTAGTTGACGGTCTTTCCGAACGAAGCCTTGATCTGCTTGGTGACGTTGAAATTGTCGAAGATGGGCACTTTGCCGGTGTAGGGCTTCACGATGTCCGCCTTTTCAGGGGCTATGAGTGAGACATAGTGTTTCACGTCCTTACACACTTCATCGTCGTTGACGTAGATGTTTTCGTAGGTGGGGTTGAAGAGGTCGCGCAACAAGGCTACCGCCCGTCCGGTTTCTTCGAATACCAGTTGGGGGCGTTGTTGTGTCTTCTGTACCTTGCTGATGGCGTCTTGCCATCTCTTCAGGAGCACGCGAAGTTCTGAATCCAACTCAGCCACACGCTTTCCTTCGGCAACAGTTCTGACGATAACGCCGAAGTTCTTGGGTTTGATGCTTTGGATGAGCTGTTTGAGACGTGCGCGTTCTTCACCGCTTTTGATTTTTGAAGAAACGGAAACTTTATCGTTAAACGGCATGAGCACAAGGAAACGTCCGGCAAACGAGAGTTCGCCCGTGAGTCGCGGTCCCTTGGTTGAAATGGGTTCTTTTACGATTTGCACCAGCACTTCCTGTCCTACGGTGAGCGTAGTCTGCACGCTTCCGTCTTTTTTGAGGTCGGGCAGTCGGTTGGCTTTAGAGATGGGATAAAGTTTCTTTCTGTCGCTCGTTACCTGCTTGAGGTATTTCGCATAAGAGTTAAATTGGCTCCCTAAGTCAAGATAATGCAGAAAGGCGTCGCGCTCATAGCCTACATCCACGAAACATGCGTTGAGTCCGGGCATCAGTTTCTTGACCTTGGCTACATAGATGTTCCCCACAGAGAATGAAGCCGACCTTGGCTCGTTCTGATATTCCACCAACCGTTTGTCTTCAAGCAGGGCGATGGATATCTCTTTCTGTTGGACGTCGATGATTACTTCGCTTGTCATTTTTCTCTACTTAAGTTTTACATACAAAACGGGGTATGTCATGAAGTACTGGCCTTTCTGACATACCCCTCAGTCGGAATAGACTGAAGCAAGGCTTACTTGCTCTTATGTCTGTTCTTTCTTAATCTTTTCTTACGCTTGTGAGTAGCCATCTTGTGGCCCTTCTTCTTTTTTCCGCTTGGCATAGCTTAAAAATTTTAATGTTGTTTATAATGTTGTTACTTGTTTATTCGCCTTTCATCTTCTCTACGAAGCTCTTTGCCGGCTTGAAGCTTGGGAAATCGTGAGCTGCAATGGTGATGGTCGTGTTTTTGGAGATGTTACGGGCGGTTTTCTCTGCTCTGTGTTTGATTACGAAACTTCCGAAACCGCGGAGGTAGACATTCTCTTTTCCGAGCATGCTTTTCTTGATTTCTTCCATGAACGCCTCAATGGTTACTGCTACGTCTTGTTTTGGCACTCCTGTTGACTCAGATATCTTCTTGATAATTTCTGCTTTAGTCATCTTTGATAATGTCCTTTAAATGTACGATTTATTTACTTTTAATATAAAAATGTCTTGCAAATATAGTGGTTTTTGACGTAATATGAAAATTTATCGTGCTTTTTTTCCTTTATTGCCGTAATATTCTGTGATAAAACTCTTTATTCTTTCTTTGTCTTGGAATTTGACAATTCGTTTTTGCGGTGTCTGTTTGTCCCCTTTGTCTGTGAGGTGTAAATATTCTTCCTATATTTTCAATCCACACCTTATTATATTATTGGTGTCGTTGGAGTTTTCCGTGAGGATTCTTCGTCAGTAGATTTTGTGCATGTCAAGGTCATTTCTTCCAGTCTTCGGGTGAATTCTTCGGGTGTGACGGGTCTACCGCGGAGTGTTCTCACAATGGAAAAACTTTGGTAGTCGGGGTGGTTGGTGACAAACCAACGGTGAAGTGCCACATGTTGCCCCATCCTTTTCAGTTGCTGTTCGATGTGGTAGACGTAGCGTGGCGACACAACGGAAATGAAGTGCTTGCCGTCATTGAACTTCATAAACAGCACGTGGCGCATCTTGAGCGCATTCGAGGCAGGCTTCCATTGCAAGCTGCTGGTTCTTACAGACATGTTCAAGCCTTCCTTCCGGTTGATTTCCTGCATCAAGGTGTGGAAGTATTTACCGTGCGGTCCCGTGTCGCGGATATGGTTGGCGAAGATGTAGTAGTGTATCATCTCGTGCACCATCGTGTCTGTATATTCTGCTTCACTGCGGTCGTAATAGTTCGACACTTTGATGGTCGGGGTGGGGCGGGTGGCGGCGAAGAGTCCCAATTGTCGCTTGGCTCGGGTGATGACGATGAGCGGACGTTGCAGACTCGATTCGAAACATCGCTTGTTGTAGGTGTCGAACACACGGTAGAGGAATTCTGTGGTTGCTTGCATGGGTGCAAAGTTAATGCAATTTGCTGACAACGCAAAAAGGAATAGGGCGCGGTTTCCTACACCTTATTATATTGTATTGAAAATACTTCGGTTTTTATTGTCGGGTTGTTGGAAATTTTTGTAATTTTGTACCAAATTGGCTATGGCCATGCTTTATAAGGTGATAACGCCCAAGGGCGGGCAATAAAAACAGATAGAAAGAATGAAACAAACGAAAATTGTAGCTTCGGTCAGCGACTTGAGATGTGATCAAGACTTTATCCGTAAACTCTTTTTGGCGGGTATGAATGTGGTGCGCATGAACACTGCTCACGCCACTCCCGACGGCTTGCGCAAGATTATCAGCAATGTGCGTGCGGTGTCTCCCCATATCGGAATCATGATTGATACAAAGGGACCGGAAGTCCGCACAACGGGCATCGCGGCTCCTATTGAGTTCCGTACGGGCGACGTGGTCAAGATCTTCGGCCGTCCCGAGATGGACTCGGATCACGAGATACTCAATGTGTCGTATCCCAACATTACGGAAGACGTGAAGGTAGGCGACGACTTGTTGCTCGATGACGGTTTGATTGACATGAAGGTCATCGAGAATACGGGTCCGATGCTCGTAGCCGAGGTGCAGAACGATGGCGTGCTGGGAGCCCACAAGAGTGTGAATGTGCCGGGTGAGCACATCGACTTGCCCGCTCTCACCGAGAAAGACAAGCGCAACATCCTGCTTGCCATCGAGGAGGATATCGACTTCATCGCCCACTCGTTTGTGCGTTCACGTGAGGATGTAATGGCAGTGCAGGAAATTCTCGATGCACACAACAGTGACATCAAGATTATCTCCAAGATAGAGAACCAGGAAGGTGTTGACAACATCGACGAGATTATCGATGCCTCTTACGGTATCATGATTGCCCGTGGTGACCTGGGTATCGAGATTCCCATCGAGGAGATTCCGGGCATCCAGCGCATGATTATCCAGAAGTGTGTGCAGAAGAAGAAGCCCGTGATCGTGGCTACACAGATGCTCCACACGATGATACACAACCCACGTCCTACGCGTGCTGAGGTGACAGACATTGCCAACGCCATTTATTCGAATACCGATGCGGTGATGTTGAGCGGTGAGACAGCTTCTGGAAAATATCCCGTTGAGGCTGTGCAGACGATGGCGCGCATCGCCGAACAGGCAGAGAAGGACAAACAGCTCGGTTTCGTGCGTACATTCGACATTCCGTTGAGCGACAACTGCGACCAGCGCGAGTTCCTTGCCAAGAGTGCCATCGAGGCAACCAGAAAGTTGGGTGTGAAGGGTATCATCACCGACAGTGAGACCGGACAGACCGCCCGCAACCTTGCAGCCTTCCGTGGTCCCAACCCGGTGCTCGCCATTTGCTATAACGAGAAGTTGCAGCGCCTGCTCAACCTCAGTTATGGTGTGACGCCCATCTACCAGAAGAAGCACATCTCTTCGCAGTATATCTTCCTTGCAGCTATCCGTATGCTCCGTCAGAAGGGTTATATTGGTGTGGATGACAAGATTGCTTACTTGAGCGGTAGCTTCGGTACGGGTGGCGGTACCACCTTCCTTGAAATCAATAAGGTGAGGGAAGTGTTTGAAAAGTCCTACAAGTTCCACTTGCCCGATATGGAGGACACGGCAGAAACGACAAACGAATAATACTATATTATATAGATGTAAAAAGGCTTCGGAGAATTTCTTCTCCGAAGCCTTTTTGCAAAGATGGTGTGCGTTCTTGTTTCTCGTATCGCTTTATTGGGCGATGGCAATCTTTTCCACTCTTCTCTCGTGGCGTCCGCCTTCGAATGTGGTGTGGAAGAACTCGTCCATAATCTTGCCTGCCGTCGTGTTGTCGATGAAACGACCGGGCAACACAAGCACGTTGGCATCGTTGTGCTGGCGGATGAGATGGGCGATTTCCTGAGTCCAACAGAGACCGGCGCGCACTTTGGCATGCTTGTTGAGTGTCATGGCCATGCCTTCACCGCTGCCACAGATGCCGATGCCGGGATACACCTCGCCGCTTTCGATGCCTTCTGCCAGTGCGTGGCCGAAGTCGGGATAGTCGCAACTCATGTCGCTGAATGTGCCGTAATCCTTGTATGGATAACCATGGTCTTCGAGATATTGGATAACAAACTTTTTCAGAGCGAAGCCTGCGTGGTCGCAAGCGATACCTACTTTCTTGATTTCCATAAGCCTAAGTGTTTTTAAGGTTGTTTTTTACTGAAAAACCTTTCACAGACAATTTGCCCGTGAAAGGTTCTGTATTCGTGTGAGATGCCTTAAAGCATTTCCTTTACTTGCTTGTATACGTTCTCTGCGGTGAAACCGAGCTTCTCGTCAAGCACCTTGTAGGGAGCCGAGAAACCGAAGCTTGGCATGCCCCAAACCTTGCCGTTGGCGCCCACCAGTCCTTCGAGTGTTACGGGCAGACCGGCTGTCATGCCGAATATCTTGCTGCCTTGTGGAAGGATTTGTTCCTGGTATTCTTTGCTCTGTGAGCGGAAGAGTCCCTCTGAAGGCACACTGACAATGCGGATCTTCACACCGTCCTTGCGAAGCAGTTCTGCACCAGCCACCAAGGTGGAAACCTCAGAACCACTGGCGAGCAGGATGATGTCGAAGTCTTCGTCAGATCCTGCCACTACGTAAGCACCCTTGCGTGCCTGTTCGTAGTCGGTGCCCGCAGGCAATTTGGCAATGTTCTGGCGTGAGAAGATGAGTGCGGTCGGCGTGCTCATGTTTTCCATCGCCATCGCCCAGCATACGGTGGTCTCGTCTGCATCGGCAGGGCGGAACACGCGGATGCTGTCCTTGCCGTGGTGGTTCTTCAGCTTTTCCATCAAGCGGATTTGTGCTTCCTGTTCTACAGGTTCATGTGTAGGACCGTCTTCGCCCACACGGAAGGCATCGTGCGTCCAGATAAACTTGATAGGCACTTCCATCAGTGCTGCAAGACGCGCAGCTGGTTTCATATAGTCGGAGAATACGAAGAACGTGCCGCAGGCAGGGATGACACCGCCGTGGAGATACATACCGATACACATGCATGCCATGGTGAGTTCGCTTACGCCAGCCTGGAAGAATGCACCCGTAAAGTCGTTGGCTGCGAGAGCGTGTGTCTTCTTGAGGAAACCGTCTGTCTTGTCGGAGTTGGAGAGGTCGGCAGAAGAGCATACCATGTTGGGCACTTGTTCTGCCAACACACCGAGACAAGCGGCTGAGGCTGCGCGTGTGGCGCTTCCTTCCTTCTGTACCACCGCTGTCCAGTCCACTTTCGGAGCGTTGCCGCTGAACCATTCTTTCAGCTGGGCAGCTTTTTCAGGGTTGGCTTTCGCCCATGCTGCTTCCTGTGCATGGCGTTCTGCAACAATCTTCTTCAGTTCTTCCTGACGGTCTGCATAGAGCTTTTCTACGTCGGGGAAGATGACGAACGGATTCTCCGGGTTACCGCCGAGGTTCTTGATGGTGTTCACATAAGCATCGCCACCGAGCGGTGCACCATGGGTCTTGATGCTGTGCTCATAGCTTGAGCCGTCTGCCTGGCGTGCGCCTTTGCCCATGATGGTCTTGCCGATAATGAGGGTGGGGCGGGCTTGCTCTTTCTGGGCTTCGGTCAATGCCTTGCGGATTTCGTCAGGGTCGTTGCCGTTGATGGTTATCACGTTCCATCCCCAGGCTTTGTATTTCGCCTCGGTGTCTTCGTTCATCACCGCGCTACATTCTGTGGAAAGCTGGATATCATTAGAATCATAGAACATGATGAGGTTGTTCAGTCCTAAAATTCCTGCCAGTCGTCCGGTGCCTTGGGAGATTTCCTCCTCGATGCCACCGTCAGATATGTAGGCGTATACTTTGTGCTGCATCACCTCGTGACCCAGTCGGGCCTCCAAGAATTTCTCTGCCACGGCAGCACCTGCAGCAAACGTGTGCCCTTGTCCGAGTGGTCCTGAGGTGTTTTCGATGCCTCGGTTGATGTCGCGTTCGGGATGTCCTGGCGTAGGAGAACCCCATTGGCGGAACTCTTTTAACTCATCAAGGGTGAACTTGCCTTGCAGCGCCAGTGCCGAATAGAGCATCGGCGACATGTGGCCAGGGTCGAGGAAGAAGCGGTCGCGACCCTCCCAAGATGGATTCTCCGGGTCCCAAACGAGGAACTCCGAGAAGAGCACGTTGATGAAGTCGGCTCCGCCCATTGCGCCTCCGGGATGACCGGAATTGGCTTTCTCCACCATGGAAGCTGCCAAAATACGGATGTTGTCCGCAGCGTGATTCATTAAATTCTTGTCGTTCATATTATATGTATTTGTAATTATCCTAACTGGTCTACAAAGTTAGTTGTTTTCAATGTATCTGCAAAATAATTGTCAATTTAATCTTGTGCCGGAAGATGCCAGTCCTGCTGACGTGCGGGGCTTATTTGAGTGTGAGCACCACGATAGACTTGGCGGGGATTTTCACCTTCAAGCCATTCTTGCCAATTTTTGCTCCGTTGAACGTCGAGGGCTTGACGGCTTCTGGGTGGTCGAAATCGTTGAAGTCGCTCACTTCCTTGCAGGTGAGAATCTCTCCCGATACGTTCTTCTTCCCCGTGCCGTCCAGACTGATGGCGATGTCTTGTGTCTTGTCAAGGTTGATGTTGACGAGCGAAACGACAATCGCACCGTCTTTCTGTTGCGCTGCCGAGATGCTCACCAGCGGAATCTTGCGCCCGTTCTTGGCGTGTGAGTCGCCGCGCACATCCATGCTGTCGCATTTCACGTCAGTGGGAAGATAGGTGGATTCTTGAAATCCCTTGTACATCTTGAAAACGTGGTAGGTGGGCGTGAGCACCATGTGCCCCGTGCCCTTCTGGTCTGTGAGTATCATCGACTGCAACACGTTGACCACCTGGGCGATGTTGGCCATGCGGATGCGGTCGGTGTGGCGGTGGAACACGTTGAGCGTGAGGGCTGCCACAAAGGCGTCGCGCATGGAGTTCTGCTGATACAGATGTCCGCTGATGGTACCCGGCTCTTCGTCCCACCATGTGCCCCATTCGTCTACCAGGAGTCCGATGTTCTTTTTCGGGTCTTTCTGGTCCATGATGGCTGCATGTTTCTTGATGACGTCTTCGATGCCGAGGCATTTTCCGATGGTCCAGTAGTAGTCGTCCTTGCCGAACTTGGTGGCTGACCCCTTGCTGCCGCTCCATCCGCTCACGGTGTAGTAGTGCAAACTGAGACCGTTCATGCGGTTGCCCACTTGGTTCATGAGCACTTTGGTCCAGTTGTAGTCATAATCGCTCGCACCGCTCGCAATCTTGTAGAGCTTGTGGTCGTCGTAGTTGCGGCAATAGGTGGCGTAGCGCCGGTAGAGGTCGGCGTAATAGTCGGGGCGCATGCTTCCGCCGCATCCCCAGCTCTCGTTGCCCACTCCGAGGAACTTCACGTTCCACGACTTCTCCCTACCGTTCTGTCGGCGGAGCTTTGCCATCGGCGTATCGCCGTCGCTGGTCATGTATTCCACCCACTTGGCAAGTTCTTCCACTGTTCCGCTTCCCACATTGCCGCTGATATAGGGCTCGCATCCCAGCATCTCGCACAGGTTCAGAAACTCATGGGTGCCGAACGAGTTGTCTTCGATGGTTCCGCCCCAGTTGTTGTTCTGCATTTTGGGACGCTGGTCTTTCGGACCGATGCCGTCCATCCAGTGGTATTCGTCGGCAAAGCAACCGCCCGGCCAGCGCAACACAGGCACCTGCAAGTCTTTGAGTGCTTCGAACACATCCTTGCGGTAGCCCTTGATGTTGGGGATTGGCGACTGTTCGCCCACCCAGAGTCCGCCGTAGATACACGACCCGAGGTGCTCGGCAAACTGACCGTAGATTTCCTTGTATATCTTTTGTTTTCCGTCGTTCATATGTATAGTGGCAGTGGCGTCTTGTGCTTGTGCAGACAAGGCACCGATGGCTGTGAGGAGTGCGGAAGCGATAATCTTCTTCATTGTAATGTTGTTTGTTGATAATACGTTGGCGTGAGTGGGTTCACTGAAAAGAAAAAGGCGCGATACACCTCACGCCTGTGAGTGTGTCGCACCTTTCCGGATGTTTTTATGGTTTGCATTGCACGGCTGCCTGCTCGATGGGCAACCCTGCTTCATAGTTCTTGATGTAGGCGTTGAAGCCTTCCACATCTGCCGGGGTTGGCTTGATCTCTTCACCGGTGTTGCCTGCGAACACCTTCTTGTCGAGATAGTCTGCCAGCGAAAGGTTTTCGCTATTGTTCACCATGTAGCCTGCCAGCAAGGCAATGCCCCATGCACCGCCTTCGCCTGCGGTTTCCATCACGGAGATGGGTGAGTTGATGGCAGCGGCGAGAATGCGTTGCCCCACGCCTTTGGTTTTGAACAGCCCTCCATGTCCGGTGATTCTTTCCACTTGCACATGCTCTTGGTTGAACAGGATATCGTTGCCTATTTTCAGCACGGCAACCGAGGCGTAGAGGTTGGCGCGCATGAAGTTGGCGAGCGTGAACTTGTCGTTGGCAGACCGAACGAAGAGAGGTCTGCCTTCGGCCAGTCCGGCAACAGGCTCGCCCGAGAAATAGTTGTAGGCAATCAGCCCGCCACAGTCGGCATCACCTTCCAACGCATGGTTATAGAGCTTGCCGAAGAGCTTGTTCATGTCCACATCCATGCCCATCAAGGTCTGGAATTCCTTGAAGATGCCGATCCATGCGTTGAGGTCAGACGTGCAGTTGTTGCAGTGCACCATTGCCACGGGACTGCCGTCGGGTGTAGTCACCATGTCAATAGGTTCATAAGGCTGAGAGAGATCCTTCTCAAGCACAATCATGGAGAACGACGAGGTGCCTGCCGATACGTTGCCTGTGCGGGGACGTACGGCATTGGTGGCTACCATGCCGGTTCCGGCATCACCCTCTGGTGGGCAGAGCGGAACGGCTGCCTGCAGATGTCCCGACACGTCAAGACGCTTGGCTCCTTCTTCGGTCAGTGTGCCGGCGTTGTCTCCGGCGTACAGTATCTTGGGCAGGATGTCGAGAAGTGTCCATGATTTCACGCCTTTGTCTGCAATCAGCGCGTTGAACTTCTCCACCATCGGTGCGGCATACTGCTTTGTGTTGGCGTCAATCGGGAGCATGCCCGATGCGTCGCCGATGCCCAGTACCTTCTCTCCGGTCAGTTGCCAGTGAATGTAGCCTGCCAAGGTGGTGAGGAAGTTGATGTCTTCGATATGACTTTCACCGTTGAGGATGGCTTGGTAGAGGTGTGAGATGCTCCAGCGGAGCGGAATGTTGAAGTTGAACAGCTGTGACAGTTCTGCTGCGGCAGCTGCTGTGTTGGTGTTGCGCCATGTGCGGAACGGCACGAGGATCTGTTGCTCTTTGTCGAAAGCCATGTAGCCGTGCATCATTGCACTGATGCCGATGGCTGCCAACTGTTCGATTTCGCAGTCGTATTCTTGTTTCACGTTCTTGCGCAGGTCGGCATAGCAGTCTTGCAGTCCATGCCATATCGCGTCGATGCTGTAGGTCCAAAGCCCGTCTACAAGTTGGTTCTCCCATTCGTGGCTGCCTTGTGCGATGGGGTTATTGTCTTGGTCTATCAAGACGGCCTTGATTCGGGTGGACCCGAACTCGATGCCCAGGACGGCTTTGCCGGTCTTGATGTTTGCCTTTGCGTTTTCTTTGTTCATGGATAAATGATGGTTTATGTGATTTATCTCAAAGCCTTGTTGAGCATGTAGTACACTTCGTTGACACGTAGGTCTTGGCGGAAACGCTCATAGTCGGTGTCTTTGTTGATGATGCAACATTCGATGTCTGCGATTTCCGCATAGTCGCGCCAATACTCGTCGGTCAGTCCGAAGCTGAAGCAGGAGTGGTGAGTGCCTCCTGCATTCATCCAGCAGCCCACACCCACCTCGAATGTAGGTTCTGGAATCCATAACGCTGAGGCTACGGGGAGTTTGGGCAGAGGTTTGCTCTTGATGAGGTTCACGTCGTTGGCGATGAGACGGAAGCGGTTGCCCATGTCGACAATCGTGGCGGTGATGCCATGTCCCTGCTTGGTGGTGAACACGAGGCGGGCTGTCTGGCTTTTCCGGATGCCGATGCCGAGGTGGTGTACCTCAAGACGGGGTTTTTCTTCTTCGGAGATATCGGGGTTGATTTCGAGCATGTGCGACTCCAGAATCGACGTGTTGTCACCATCGAAGTTGAGGGTGTAGTCTTCGAGGAACGAGGTGCCGCCCTCCAGACCTTGGCTCATGAACCATGTGGTGCGATAGAGTGCGGCGCTCTTCCAGTCGCCTTCTGCACCGAAACCGTAGCCGTCGTGCATCAGGCGTTGTGATGCGAGTCCTGGTATCTGGTCGAAACCGCGTCCGGTCTCTTCTACATTGTAATCTCCAAGGTCATCGAAGTTGGTGGTGAATCCCTTGGCTCCAAAGGCGGTCAATACGGCACGCAGGGTGAGTTCAGCTTTGGCGGCGTTCCATATCTTGCGGTATGCTTCTGTGTTCTCGTCTTTCAGACCTTCGGCAACGGTGTATTCCTTGAAGTATACATCGTGTACCAATGCCGTTACGTCTTCGTCTTTCACTTGATCGAAATACTGCATGACGGTCGAGAACGGGCAATAGTCTACATGATAGCCCAGCACTTGTTCTGCCGCCACCTTGTCGCCGTCGGTCACCGCCACATTGTTCATTTGGTCTCCGAAACGCAGGATGAGGCAGTCTTGTGCATCGTTCCAGGCAGCGCAGACACGCTCCCACACGGCAATGTGGTCTTGCGTCTTGGCATCCTTCCAGTATCCGATGACCGTCTTGCGCGGTTTGCGGAGACGCGAGAGTATGTGGGCATATTCGCGGTCGCCGTGCGCACTCTGGTTCAGATTCATGAAGTCCATGTCCATCGTCTCGTACGGGATGTGCTGGTTGTATTGTGTGTGGAGGTGTAGCAAGGGCTTGCGTAGAATCTGCAGTCCGTGGATCCACATTTTGGCTGGTGAGAACGTGTGCATCCAGGTGATCACGCCCACGCAGTTTGCCGCATTGTTGGCAGCGGCCATCACCTCTGCCACTTCGTGCGTATTGTTGGCTGTACCTTTATATACTACTTTGATGGGAAGTCTGCCCGACTGGTTCAGTCCTTCCACCATGTCTTTTGAGTGTCCGTCCACTTGTTTCACGGCATCGCCTCCATAGAGAAGCTGTGCGCCGGTGACGAACCATATTTCCAGATTTTCAAATGCTTTGATCATAACAGTGGTTTATAGGTGTGATAAATAAGGTTTATTTCTTTTTCTTCTGTCCGTAGTAGGCGTTGGGACCATGTTTACGGCTGAAATGTTTCTCGACGAGGAGCGGGTTCATGGTCGTATTTGGATTGACAGAGAACGAGATGAATGCCATCTTCGCCACCTGTTCCATGACCACGGCATTGTAGACGGCGTTGTCTGCATCCTTGCCCCATGAGAACGGTCCGTGGTTCTTGACGAGTACGCCGGGCGTGTGTACCGGGTTGATCTGTCCGTCCTTGATGCGCTTCACGATGACGTTGCCTGTTTCCAATTCATAGTCGCCTTTCACCTCCGCTTCGGTCATGTCTGCGGTGCACGGAATGGCATCGTGGAAATAGTCGGCATGGGTGGTGCCGATATTGGGAATGTCTTTGCCTGCTTGTGCCCATGCCGTGGCATAGGTGGAGTGAGTGTGCACGATGCCGCCGATCTCTGGGAATGCACGATAGAGCACGAGGTGGGTGGGCGTGTCGGAAGAAGGGTTGAGGTCTCCCTCCACAACCTTGCCTGTATGCAGGTCTACGACCACCATGTCTGATTCCTTCATCGTGTCATAGCTTACGCCCGACGGTTTGATGACGACAAGTCCTTTTTCTCTGTCAATGCCCGATACATTGCCCCAGGTGAAGATCACCAGATTGTGTTTCACCAGGTCGAGATTGGCGCGGAATACTTTTTCTTTCAGTTCTTCAAGCATATTGTTCTTATTTTTTTAGTCTTTGGTGATATCAAGAAGTAAAAGGGACGATGTTCGTCAGTCCCTTTTACTTGGTAGTCTGTGTTATAGTTTGAACGTCGGCTCGTCCCTGTACGCTCTTTTGTTGAATCTGAACAGGGCGGCACCACGCTTCGAGGTCATCTTGTCGATGAGTTCGGTCTTCTCGATGAAGTCCATACTCTTGATCTTTTTGCGGAAGTTTCGTTTGTCTGTTTCCTCGCCCAATATCGCCTCATACACGTGTTGCAGTTGGGTGAGGGTGAACAGGGTGGGGAGCAGATTGAAGCAAATAGGCTCCGTCGTGATTCTGCGCCGCAGGATAGCCAATGCCTGGTTGACCATTTCTCTGTGGTCGGAATAGAGCTCGGGCATGTCTTCCACGTTCACCCATTCCACCTGGTGTGTCGTGAGCAGTTTCTCATCATAGTCTTTCACGTTGATGAGGGCGCAATAGGCGATGGACACCACGCGTTCTCCCGGGTCACGGCCTACGGCACCGAAGGCTCCCACCTGTTTCATGTAGACCTTTTTCATGCCGGTCAGGTTCTTGAGCACCCTATTGGCAGCGTCGTCCAGACTTTCGTCAGCATTGACGAAGCCGCCATAGAGTGACCATTGCCCGCGTCCTGGATCCATCCTTCGTTTGCCGAGAAGCAGCTTTAGCTTGCCTGCTTCAAAGCCGAAGATGATACAGTCTACCGACACGTAGGTCTTGGTATAGTCTTTATAGAAGTTTTCCATTTTACCAGAAGTAGATGTAGAAAGCTACGGTAATGCCCAATATAATAATGGTGTGGATGACATCCCACTTGTTCCAGCTGGCGCGTGTGGCTGCACGTTGCTCTGGAGTAGAGGTGCCGAACACCAGTCCTTGTATCTTCTCATACTTGGGCGCTTCGGTGCAGAGGCTGACGATGACGACAATCAGACAGCACACCACAAGCATCGCACCACAGAAGTAGAGCCAGTTGAAGTCGTAGAACACGGTCTTGAACCAGTTGTCTTGTGCATCACTCACATTACTGTAATATACCTTTGCTCCCAGACGGGTCAAGCCGATGACAATGCCGGCAATCAAGCCCCACATGCCACCTTTGGCAGAGGTGCGCTTCCAGCAGATGCCGAGCAGGAAGGCAGCGGCAATACCTGGTGCCAACACGCTCTGCACGTCTTGCAGATAGTTGTAGAGCACATTGCCGACACTGCGCATGATAGGTATCCAAAGGATGCCGAGCACCACAATCACCACGGTAGCCATCTGACCGATCCGCACCAGCGCTTTCTCTGATGTATTAGGGCGCAGACGCTTGTAGAAGTCGATGGTGAAGAGCATGGCTGAAGAGTTGAACAGGGATGCGAGCGAACTCATCAATGCTGCGAGAATGCCGCATACTACAAGTCCTTTTACGCCTGCAGGGAGAATCTTGGCCACGAGGGTGGGGAAGGCAGCGTCACTCAGCACGGCTCCGTTGCCGTCGACAGGCAAGAAAGCTCCGCCTGTCTTTTCGTTCAGGGCATAGGCAATCATTCCTGGAATGAGGAATATGAATACGGGAAGCAGTTTGAGATAAGCGCCGAAGATGGTACCGCGGCGGGCTTCCTTCTCGTTCTTGCCCGAGAGCACGCGCTGCACGATATATTGGTCAGTACACCAATACCAGAAACCGATGACGGCTGATCCCACCAAGGCGCCAAGCCACGGATATTGTGGGTCGCGCAGGTCGCGGATAAGGTCGGTCATGTGGTCGCCGTATTCGTTGACTGGTTCAAGTGAACAGATGTTCATCACCTGTTCCCAACCACCTACAGCCTTGAGGCCAAGCACGAGGATGATGAGTGAGCCAAGGAGAAGGATAGGGGTCTGGAGCACAGAGGTATAGAGCACGCTCTTCATTCCGCCGAAAATGGTATAGATGGCAGTGATGAGCACCAGTCCGATGGCAGCAATCCAGAAGAAGTCGATGCCCCAAAGTTCCTTGATGCCGAACACCTGTTGGAACACGAGACCTCCGGCATACACCGTTACAGCCACCTTGGTGAGCACGTAACTGATCAGAGAGATGACCGACAGGATGGTGCGGCTCTCCTTGTTATAGCGACGTTCGAGGAATTCGGGCATGGTGTAGACCATGGAACGGGTGTAGAAAGGCACGAATACCCAACCGAGGATGAGGATCATCCATCCTTGTATCTCCCAGTGTGCCATCGCCATACCGCTTGACGCACCTGCGCCAGCCAGTCCGATGAGATGCTCCGAACCGATGTTTGAAGCAAAGATAGAAGCACCAATGGCTATCCATGTGGCATCCTTGCCGCCCAAGAAGTAATCTGCGGAGTCGTTGTTTTTCTGTTTCACAACCCACAAAACAATACCGATAAGTGCCAGACAGAAGGCGCCTATCACAATCCAGTCTAATAATTGCATGTCGTTTTAGTTATTGGTTTTGGTTATTATTCTTTCACTTTCACTGAGAATTTGTATGCCACGTGGCTATAGTATTTCTCTCCCGGTTTCAGATAGGGTGATGGCCATTTCTTCTTGTTGGGGGCATCGGGATATTTCTGGCTCTCAAGACATACGGACACGTGTTTCGGATATTTAATGCCGTGTTTGCACTTGATGCCTGTGCCTTGGAAGTTGCCTGTATACACTTGTACGCCAGGTTCGTTGGTGTACATTCTCAGGAATATGCCCGTGGTAGGGGAGTAGAGAGATGCACAGACTTTGGTGTCGTCGCCCTTGCCGTTCTTGTAGGTGTTCAAGCACCAGTTGTGGTCGTAGCCTTGTGCGTTCTTGATAAGATAGTTCGAATTGTCATCGATCGTGGTGTAAAGCGCTCTCGGTTTGCGGAAGTCAAACGGACTGCTGAACACGGGAAGAATGTCTCCCGTAGTCATATAGGTGGAGTCTGTCGGCGTGAAGTTGTCGGCATTCACATAGAGCACCATGTTGGTGCCGGGCTTTGATGGGTCACCGTTCAGGTTGAAGTAACTGTGGTTGGTCATGTTGATGACGGTTTCTTTGTCGGTAGTAGCTTCAAATTTGATGTCGAGCGTGTTGTCGCTCTGCACGGTATAGGTGGCAGTGGCTGTCACGGTGCCTGGGAAATTGTTGTCTCCGTCTGGCGACACAATGGTCAACTTCAAGGTGGAGTCGTTGGGCTGTTCGGCATCATATACTTGATACATCCAGCCGGATGTTCCTCCGTGCAGGCAGTGACCGAAGTTGTTGCGGGGCAGTTGGTATTTCTTGCCGCCTACAGTAAGCATACCTTTGTTGATACGGTTGGCATAGCGGCCTACAGTAGAGCCGAAATCGCTCGGACTGTTTACTGAGTCTGTGTATTGCTTGAGATTGTCGTAGCCCAATACTACGTCTGTCGGGGTCTCGTTCCTGTCGGGTACGACCAGTGAAACCACGCGTCCGCCGAAGTTGGTGATGCACACTTCCATACCGTTGTCGTTCTTGAGCGTGTATAGTTTCACGGGTTTACCGTTGATGGTAGAGTCGAAAGCGGCAGGGTCCAGACCTGAAACCGTAAGGTTTGATTGCGGCTCGCTTTGGCACGCAGCGAGGAGTAATGTAGACATACAAGCTCCCCATAACAATGATTTTGCTCTTTTCATGATTGGTTTTGATTTTGTTTATGATTGATTTGGGTGTAAAAGTACAATAAATATTCCATAGTTACCTATTATAGAAAGGTGTTTTTTCTATGTTACACAGTTTAATAACACTTTTTAAACCTTCTCGTGGCTAATGCAAACAAAAAGAGCGCACTTGCCGCAAGGGCTTGTGCGCTCCAATCAATCTTATTTCAATGTTGTTTTAGCAAACTTTTCTTGATCCGTCACTGATGACGACATCGTATACTTTAGGTTCGTGTCCGTACTTGGCGGTGAATTTCTCTTTTGCGTCAGCGATGAACTGGTCGTAGATTTCTTCTTTTACCAGATTGATCGTACAGCCACCGAATCCTCCGCCCATGATGCGGCTACCGGTCACGCCATTGGCTTTTGCCAATTCGTTGAGATAGTCGAGCTCTTCACAGCTCACTTCGTAGTCTTTCGACAGTCCTTCGTGGGTTTCATACATCTTCTTGCCTACCGTCTCATAGTCACCGGCGTTGAGGGCATCACATACCGCCAGCACGCGGTCTTTCTCGCCAAGAACGAAACGTGCGCGCTTGTAGTCTTCTTCGCCTACTTCCTGACGCACTTCGTCCAACTGCTCCCAAGAGCAATCGCGCAAGGTCTCAAACTTTCCTTCCGGATGTTTGGCAGCGATGTGCTTCACCACATTCTCGCAACTGTTGCGGCGGTCGTTGTATGGAGAACCTGCCAGTTCGTGTTTCACTACAGAGTCGAGAAGCACGAGCTTGTAGCCCACGGGCTTGAACGGGAAGTATTCAAACTCCCGGCTTCGGCAGTCGAGACGCATCAAGCAGCCTTCCTTGCCGAATACGCTGGCAAACTGGTCCATGATGCCACAGTTCACGCCGCAGTAGTTGTGCTCCGTAGCCTGACCGGCCAGAACCATGTCCCACTTTGAAATGCGGTTGTCTGCAAAGAGATCGTTGATGGCGAATGCGAAGCAGCTCTCAAGTGCTGCTGATGATGACATGCCGGCTCCGAGGGGAACGTCACCGCTGAATGCGGTGTTGAAACCCTTCACGTCGACACCCAATTTGCGCATCTCCTGAATCACTCCATAGATGTAGCGGGCCCAGCTGGCGCGTGGTCCTTGCGGGTCGTCCACCTTGAATTCCACACGATCCTTGAGGTCGATGGAATAGCACATCACCGTGTCTGTGCCGTTGGGACGTATTTCTGCCATGATCCCTTTGTCTACAGCGCCGGGGAATACGAATCCTCCATTGTAGTCGGTATGCTCGCCAATGAGGTTGATACGACCTGGTGAGGCATATATGTTACCTGTTTTTCCATCAAAATGCTTGATGAAACGACTTCTTACATGTTCGATATCCATAGTCTTAAAGTTTTAGTTGATAATTGATGATTAGTGTTATACTGGAATGTCCTTGTTCACATTCTTGCTGCCGAAGAGCGTGTAGGCGAGAATGTATGCTACCATGGCGATGATGAGCCAGTAGCTGGAGATAGGTCCGGCGGCCTTGGCGATGGCGTCCTGCAGCAGTGGCATGATGCCGCCGCCTACTACCATCATCATGAAGATGCCGGACGCTTGGGCTGTATATTTGCCGAGGCCTTCAACGGCGAGGTTGAAGATGCCGCCCCACATGATGGAGGTGCACAGACCACAGAGAGCGATGAGTATACATTTGGTGGGGATGGTGAATACGACCATGCCGTCCGCGTTGGCTGCCAACTTGAAGAACTTGGCGACTGTAGAGTTGCCTGCCATATTGAAATTGATGGTGTTGCTTTCCGGCATGCATATGGCGATGAGCAACAGGAGTATGGCTACGCTTGATACAACCGCCATCTGGACCTTGGTAGATACGCTTCCGCTGATGAATGAACTGAGGAAACGTCCGCACATCATCAGTAGCCAATAGGCTGCAGCGAAGGCTCCACCCACAGAGGCGGCTCCTTCAAAACCCATGTTGGTGATATAGAAGTTGAGCTGTGCAGGCACGCCGATTTCCACACCTACATAAAAGAAGATGGCGATAACACCAAGTACGCAGTGGCGGAAAGCCCATGGACTGCTCTCGTACTTTTCGTCTTTATGCTCTGCTTGTGGCTCCGGGATGGTGACCATGCTGATGATCACGAAGGCTATGGCAAACACGCCCATGCCGATAAACAGGAGTGGAGCCACGTTGCTCATACTTGTATCTTTGGTCACGGTGCCCACCATCACGCCTGTAAGCAATGGGGTGAGGGTTGCGGTGAGCGAGTTGAGCGTGCCGCCGAGCTGGATAAACTGGTTACCTCGGTTGCCGCCGCCGCCCAACAGGTTGAGCATGGGGTTGACTACGGTATTGAGCATACACACGCAGAAACCGCAGATGAATGCACCGACCAGATAGATGATGAGGTTCAGGCATACATCGCCGCCGTTCACCTTGAACAGGGCGATGTCGTCACCGACGATACTTGAGGTGTATTGGATGGCCAGGCCGATGATACCCACGCCAAGGGCGATGAGGGCTGTCTTCTTGTATCCCTTGCTTTCGAGCATTTTTCCTGCCGGAATACCCATGAAGAGATAGGCTGCAAAGTTCATCATGTTGCCCATCATGGATGCCCATTCATACTTGTAGCCCCAGATGTTGCCGAACGGGGCACCCATGTTGGTGACAAATGATATCATGGCGAAGATGAAACACATCGTGATGATGGCGACAATGTTTCCTCCTTGTTGCTTGGTTTGATTGCTCATTTTGAGTTGTTATTGGTTCTATGTATTCATGAATAGTCGCACACTCAGAAACCTTTGTCTTCGTGAGTTGTTATCGAGACGAGGTATTTTGAGTGTGCGAGGTTTGGTTGTTATATTAATAAGGTGTGGAACACGATTACTTTTCTACGCCGAATTTATACACGGTCTTCTGCTTGTACTGACCGTCGGGGGTGAGCACTACAGAGGGGAAGTAAGGATGATTCGGTGTGTCGGGGAAGTGTTGTGCTTCCAGACAGATGGCACTGCGCTTGGGGAATGTGGCACCATGTGCTCCCTCGAAACCAAAGAGGAAGTTGCCAGTGTAGAGTTGCAGACCGGGTTCTGTGGTGTATACTTCCATGGTGCGTCCTGTCGTCGGCTCGGTCAGGCGGGCAGCAAAACTCAGTTCGCCTTCTTCTTTCTTGTTGAGCACGTAGTTGTGGTCATAGCCTGTGCCGTTCTTGATCTGCTCGTTGTCGGCGTTGATCTCATCACCGATGGCTTTGGGTTTGCGGAAATCAAACGGGGTGCCTTCTACAAATCTTACTTCGCCCGTAGGTATCGATGTGTTGTCGATGGGGAGGTAATAGTCTGCATTGATTTCGCAGCGCACGTTTTCTACCATAGGTGTCGGGTTGGCAATGCCGGCAAGACTGAAGAATCCGTGATGCGTCAAGTTGACGATGGTCTTCTTGTTGGTCGTGGCCATGTATTCGATGACGAACTCGTTGTCGTCGGTGAAGGTGTAGATCACGGTCACTTTGAGTTCGCCGCTATAGCCTTCCTCACCGTAAGAACTTACATAGTTCATCACCACGGATTGGTCGTTCATCTGCAGAGCGTCCCACACCTTGGTGTTGAATCCCTTTTTACCGCCGTGCAGTGAGTTGGGACCGTCGTTGAGTGCCAACGAGTATTCTTTGCCGTGCAGTTGGAATTTACCTTTGCATATACGGTTGCCGTATCTGCCGATCAAGGTGGACAAGTATGGCTCCGGACTGTTGACAACGTGCTCGATGCTGTCATGTCCTTGGATGACGTTGGCGTAGTTGCCGTCACGGTCGGGCACCATGATAGCCAATACTGCACCGCCATAGTTTGTTACGGCAACTTCGTTGCCCTGTTTGTTTCTCAGGATATACAAATCTGTATTTTTCCCGTTGATAGTGGCTTGGAAGTCTTCTCTCTTCAAGCCACAACGATTTTCGGTTCCGGTTGTGTTCATCATGACGAATAGTTTTAATAGTGATTGATTATATTGCAAAGTAAACAAAAAATAACGAGCGGAACAAGATAATGGAAGAAAAAATACCTTTACCCGCTGTTAAAATAGTTAAACACGTGGGCTTTATACAAACAAAGGCGGCAGACTGCTGTCTGTCGCCTTTGTTTGCATAGTCCTGTATTGCAGGTGTTCTATTTACCGATCATTTCAACGCTTCTTTCGAGGAACTTGTTGAGGGCAGCTCCTTTCAGCATGCCGTTCTGCAAGAGGGCGAGGTCGATGAGCTGGTGCACCACTTGGTTGCCTTTGGCATATTCCGCGATGATGTTGTTCTTCTTCTCACGCTGCTCTTCGATAGCCTTTTCAGTGTTCTGCAGGTCGTCTTTCTCTTCCTGTGTCACTTCTTCGGGCTTCTTCTTGCTTTGCGTCTGATGCAAGGCTGCCAGGCGTGCTTCTTGTCCTTTCAGTTCGCTTTCGATGGGCTTCAGAGCCTCTTCGCAGTTGGCTGTTTCCTCTTCAAACACCTTCTTGATGAGCGGATGTTCGTTGTTGAGCACCAGACTGTAGGCATCAGGCATTTGTGCGTAGAACGACATGCCACTCTGGTAACGGCTCATGTCCTTCATACGGCGCATATATTCACTCTGTGTGATGAGCACGGGCTGGCTCTCTTCACCCAAGGGCTGCACTTCCACGTTGAATTCCACCTTGTCAATCTTTGGCAGTTGTGAACGGAATACCTGTGACAAATTGGCACGTTCTGTGTCGCTCAGCTCACTCTTCTTTGCGTCTTCCTTGACGATAAGACGGTCTACGGTGTCGGAGTCTACACGTACGAAGCGGCTCTTCTCAAGCTTCTGTTCGAGCATGGATGCCATCGGGGTGTCGAGTTGTCCGTCGAGCAGGAGCACGCTGTAGCCTTTCTTCTTGGCAGCTTCGATATAGGCGTATTGCTCCTCTTCGTTGTTGGCATAGAGGTAGACGGTCTGTCCGTCCTTGTCTGTCTGGTTGTCCTTGATGAGCGTCTTGTATTCTTCGAATGTGAAGTACTTTCCTTCCGTGTCTTTCATCAGCGCGAAGTCTTTGGCGCGCTCATAGAAGTCTTCCTGCGAAAGCATTCCGTAGTTGATAAAGATCTTGAGATCGTCCCATTTCTGTTCATATTGCTTGCGGTCTTCCTTGAAGATGCTCTGCAGACGGTCTGCCACCTTTTTGGTGATATAGGTGGAGATCTTCTTCACGTTGCTGTCGCTTTGCAGGTAGGAACGGCTCACGTTCAGCGGAATATCGGGTGAATCAATCACACCATGGAGCAGCGTTAGGAATTCAGGCACGATGCCTTCCACCTGGTCGGTGACGAACACTTGGTTGCAATAGAGCTGTATCTTGTTGCGCTGGATGTCGATGTTCGACTTGATCTTCGGAAAATAGAGGATACCCGTCAGGTTGAACGGATAGTCCACGTTCAGATGTATCCAGAACAAAGGCTCGTCTTGCATGGGGTAGAGCGTGCGGTAGAAACTCTTGTAGTCTTCGTCCTTCAGCGTGCTTGGCGTCTTGGTCCAGAGTGGCTCTACATTATTAATAACATTGTCTTCTGCGGTGTCCACTTGTTTGCCGTCTTTCCATTCGGTTTTCTTGCCGAAGGCTACAGGCACGGGAAGGAACTTGCAGTATTTGTTGAGCAACTCTTCGATCTTGCCTTTCTCCAGGAATTCCTTGCAGTCGTCATCGATATAGAGCACGATGTCCGAACCACGCCCTTCCTTTTCGGCTTCGCTGATTTCATACGACGGACTGCCGTCGCAGCTCCATTTTACGGCTTTTGCTCCGTCTTTATAGCTGCGCGTGATGATTTCCACCTTCTTGCTCACCATGAAGGAAGAGTAGAAACCCAGTCCGAAATGTCCGATAATGGCGTTGGCGTTGTCCTTGTATTTGTCGAGGAAGTCGTTGACGCCTGAGAAAGCTATCTGGTTGATGTATTTGTCTATCTCCTCTTCGGTCATACCGATTCCGCAGTCGCTGATGGTCAGTGTTCCCTTGTCCTTGTCAAGACTCACGTGCACGGTCAGATCGCCCAATTCGCCCTTGAAGTCGCCTTTCTCGGCGAGGGTTTTCATCTTCTGTGTTGCATCGACAGCGTTCGATACCATTTCACGGAGGAAGATCTCGTGGTCTGAATACAGGAACTTTTTGATGACGGGGAATATGTTCTCGGTAGTAACCCCGATATTGCCTTTTTGCATATCTTTAGTGTTTTATGGTTTTGTTTCTGCCGATATCTATACAAAATGCGTGCCAAAGATATGCGCTGTGGCGGGATTGTCATTCCTTGACAGCGTTGCAGAGGTATTGGCGCAGGTCTTCGCCCGGCTGCAACGATAGTTTCTTGCGGATGTGGATGCGCACGGTGCTGATGTTGTTGGCGCTTTTGTTCATCACGCGTGCAATGTCGTTCACGGTCTTCCCGTTCATCACCAGACGGCATACTTGCAGTTCTGTGGGCGTGAGTTGAGGAAAATGCTCTGCAAAACGTTCCTTTTTGAGCCGGAGTTCTGCCTTGCGTTGCTCCACGGCATTGATGAGATTCTTTTCTGACTGCTCGTCCAGATGGCTGAAGAAGTTGCTGACCGACTTGGATTCTGCCTTGTTGCTCCTGCACATCTGTAGGTATGCCAGCAGTTCCTTCTTGCTCATGTGGAAGGCTTGGAGTATGCCGTCTTGTGTTTTCATGTAGTTTGTCGTCTCGTTTTGCAGTGAGTGTACACTCTTTTGGATGATGCGGCCGAGCACGCACGAGAATATTTCGATGAACGAGAAGAGGATGATGAACTGCGAACTCACAGCGTGGCTGTTGCATAATGATGCTCCGATGAGGGTGCACAGACTGATGGCTGTGATGACGGATGGTATGATCTTGACAAACCCTAATACGAGATAGATGATGAGGGTGAAGGATATGGTCATGTTGATGATGATGATGCGGGTGTAGTTGTCTGGCATTTCTATGGCGAGATAGATAATGCGGAACGATTCCGTCAGTTGTATCACGAGGGCATAGATCCAGATGGCAGGGGTGAGTGCAATCTTCTTGTATATATAAAGGAGAAGCAATGCTACCAGTGACAGCCACAGAGAAGCGGTGACAACATGCAATAAGGGCACATCGGCACCAATGAAACCTGTGAAGTGGAGCGGCATGCCCGTGAGGACCATGATGATGCTGATGATGAACATGACGAGGCGGGTGCGCTCTTCAAGGTTGTTTGTGCGCTTGTAGACAAACGCTATCAGGTGTCTGTGGATAGTAAGCAACATGGATTGTACGGCTTTAATAATGATTATACATGTTTTTATAGATGCAAAGATAATAAAAATCTCTCCTTTTACGCTGTTTTACGATTGTTTTTCGTGGCTTTTATGTCTTTTTACGTCTCTCCATATTTGCACTTTTCTTTCATCCATCCTAATTTTGCAGCAGAATTAAATGCAAGAGGATATGAAGATGAATGTGGAAGAATACGAAATTAAGACAGACGGATTGCTCGAACAAGTGCGTTGCCGTTTGGGAAGGATGGGAGATGGCATGCTCTATTTAATGATGGGCTTTGCTTTTCTGATGGGAGAAATCGTCCTGCTATTGGCATTGGGCGTTCTCTGAGGATGAGCGTAATAACTAAAGTTTCCCACCCACCATTTTATAGGGTTTTAGGCATGAAAATATGCTATAAACCCCTATAAAATGGAGTCTTTAACATTTACCTAATTTGTGTTGTTATGCAGGTGTCCTGATTTCCAAAGCCTTGGCCATT
>CAVJZZ010000003.1:0-75241 GCA_963654295.1 Lachnospiraceae bacterium
GGCACACCTGTGGGTGGCTATATATTCATATGCGTGGGCATCTACTTGACAGTTATGAGCTAAGGTCTCCTACACCTCAATATGTAACATCGTTGAACGAAGATGCCCACGCTCCGTTTTGTAGATGTAAGAGTTTCCAGAAAAACAATGTTTTATGATGCTTGCCGGACATCCAAGTGTCTTAAAGTATAAAGATATGAGAAAAGTACTACTCACATCGGCTCTCGCTGTCATGACCTTGGCTGCTGGCGCACAAACGGAGGTGGCTCGTCCTGCGGGGGAATTCGAGTTTGTTCCTAAAAATCTTACAGTAGATGGAAAGCCTATCCCTACCTCATTGGTCAGGGATAACGAGAACGGCAATTATGAATTCACCATCTACGATTCTTCTTTCAATAAGGAGAGAAGCTTCAGCCTTCCGATAAAGAAGTATTCCTATACCAGAAATCGGTTGGAGGCACAGGCTCCTATCAGCAAGTATACTGTGTTGGACAAGTATATCGACAGTAGTTATGAGGTATCGTGGTACGACCCAACTACAGGTGACACGCTATCTATCTCGACATTCGATGACTGGAAGGACTATGTAAATGAGATGTATGGGGGTGAAATGGTAGTGTTCACAGATGCTGAAGGAAATTTCGCTTACCATGACCCTGATGATTATTGGTCGAAATTTTATGGAACTCAAGATGATGGAGCAGTACTGCGTCAGATGTATTATTACTATGATAAAAGTACAAATGAGATTATGGTTTGTTCTGCCAAACTTCTTTGTCAAGTCAATACTGATAATCTCTCTTGGACAAAGGTTTCCTCTGATGAGGGTTACTATACATCCAATCTAGAGTCTTCACTTTTGACTGATTACGATGCCAACTTTGAGGGGGGGAATTATCTTACCCAGGGACTCTTCAATAATGATGACAAGTTTGAGGCGGTGATGATGGCGTATAAGGAAACTTCTGCCGAGAATTACGATGACGGCACCGGCTTGGGTTATGGGAGTTTTAGTATAGTAGATGCAAGTGGTGATTCGGTTACTCTTCGTAAGTATGAGCAAGACAAATATTACAAGCCTTATGTGGCCATTGTCAACGAGGATGGCCAGGAAATTGTGACTTTGCCAGGATGGCCAAGCCATGAAACAAATTTAATCAAGGTAGATGGTAAACTCTATATGACAGTGGATACTTACGAAAATGGTCAAGAACAAACCATCATTTACTCCGTGGACAACACAGACACATCCATTACAGAATTGACTCGCACAAGAGCCGTAAAATCAGCCAAGACTTTCAATCTTGCAGGCATGCAGGTTGATAAGAACGCCAAAGGCGTTGTAATTCAGCAGGGTGGCAAAAAGTACATCAATCAATAAAAGCCACCTCTTTTTGACTTTACCTCATCAGCCAACGAGGGTATACCTCATCAGCCATCGAGAGTATACCTCATGAGCCAACGAGGGTATACCTCATCCATCAACGAGGTTAACCTCCCTATAAAACGCCTGTACGAGAATGAACACATTCATGTACAGGCGTTGTTCTGTTTTTCTATTTTTCGGGTTGAATGGCGGCAAAGTCGGTTCTTTCGGAAACGAGAAGAAAATATCTGCGCACGAGGGTTGCCCGGCGGCATTAAATTCGTATATTTGCAGCACCTTTATATTATATGTAACCAAACTATCGCTTATATGTACAGAAAACTTTTAGCTGCATTCCTTTGGTGCACCGTGACCGCAGGATGTTTTGCCCAACAAGCATGGCAAGGAATTCACAAGCCCACCGCCAGCAAACTTGAACAAGCTTTCAACAACCCTACAAACGACTACGCCAACCACGTGATATGGGGACTGCAAGGCAATGTGACACACGACGTCATCTGCCGCAACCTCGACTCCATACACGCCCAGGGCTTCCGCAATGTCATCATCGAACCGGGCTACCGCATGCCCCACAACTACCTGTCGGACGGCTATTTCCGCATGGTTGCCGACATCGTGAAGGAGGTGAAGGCACGCAAGATGAACATGTGGATTATCGATGAGGGAAAATATCCTTCGGGATTTGCCGGTGGACTGTTCAGCAAACTGCGCCCCGACCTGCGCATGCAAGCCCTGGTGCTTGACGCCGACAGTGTGAAAACAGACTTCCGCACAGGACAGACCCGATGTGTGAACGATCCTACAGGAGCCAAGACCACCGCCAACTCGCTGATGGACTACATGAACCCACAAGCCACCGACCAGTTTCTTGCCTGGACCCACGAGGCATACAAGCGCACACTCGGCAAGGAGATGGGACGCACGGTGCTGGGCTTTCGCGGCGACGAACCCGACTATGCACCCACACCCTACACACCTGGCATATTCGAAGTGTTTGAGCAACAGAAACACTACGATCCCCGCCCCTATCTGAAGTCGCTCTTCAGCGAGGGCGGCACGATGACAGAAAGACTTTTCCGTGCCGACTACTGGGACGTGTGGTCGAAGCTCTTTGCCGACAACTATTTCAAGCGTGAGACGGAATGGTGCGAGCGCAACGGCATGGCACACATCACACACCTGAACAACGACCACCGCATGGAACGGTGCGTGAGATGCAGCGGTTCACTGTTCCGCTGCCTGCGACAGGTGAGCATCCCCGGCGTAGACGCCATCTGGAACCAGATATGGCCCGACACCATCAACGACTTCCCCAAGTTCGCCTCATCGGTAGCCCATGTGTGGGGCAAGCCGAGGGTGTTCAGCGAATCGTTTGCCGCCTACTTCAACACGCCCGATGTGCCACAGGCGAAATACGTGCTCGACTATCAGTATGCAAGGGGCATCAACTTCTATGAGTTCATGTTCTGGTCTGCCGACGCCAACGGCAAAGGATGGCTTGCCCAGCCGGGCATCAAACCGCTCAACGCATATGCCAACCGCATGTCTTACCTGCTTTCGCAAGGCGTGCCGGGCGCCCGCGTAGCCATGTATTATCCGCAGGCATCGCTCTGGATGAAAGACAACCAGGTGGCGGTGCGCAACCGCAAGATCTCGCAGCTGCTGGTGCGCAAGCACCACGACTTCGACTACCTCGATGACGATGCCCTGCAAGAGGGCATCACGATGGGCAACGGATGGATGGAAAACCGCAGCGGACAGAAATACAACACACTCATCATCCCTTCGTGCGACATTCTGCCCGAAGCCACCTGGCAGGTGATCAAGACGTTTAAGGAACGCGGCGGACAAGTGGTTTTCTGGGGAGCTCTCCCCTACCTGCTCGCCCAGACGTCATACAAAGACAGCAAGCCTTTCGCGGTGACCGACCTCGACATGCCGTGGGAGTCGCAAGACGAATATACGAAGACCATCGAGGATGCCATGCCCCGACTGGAAGTGACATTCCGCAACGACCAAAAGCCGGAACTCAACACTGCCCCACGTCGCGGCGACGAACCCAAGCACATGCCCTACGACCAAACACAGGACATCAGCTACCATCACCGCACGCTGCCATGGGGCGACATCTACTTTCTGTTTAATGAAGGCAACCGCCAACAGCGTTTCTATGCCGGTCTCGACAACATAGGCACGGTAAAGGTGTATGACGCCTATACGGGAAAGACGACCACCGTCAAAACCACCGTGGAAGACGGACGCACCTGGGTGCATCTGGAGATGAAACCTTGGGAGAGCGTGGCACTCGTGCTCCAGAAGGGAGACAAGGTATATGCCTCAGCCGACTTTTCCGCTATTAACGCAGACGGCAAGACGGTGACCACCACCGCCCTGCAAGCAGCCATCAACACCATACACGCCCAGGGAGGCGGCACCCTCCGGCTCACCAAGGGCAACTATCTCACGGGGGCGCTCTTCTTTCCACAAGGCGTAAGCCTGCATCTGGATAAAGGTGCTACTATCGTATCTACCGAAAACGAGGCAGACTTCCCGGTGATCGACACACGTTTCGAAGGCATCGAACAGCCCTGGCGCTGCGCCCTGCTCAACTTCACCGACAATCCCGGCGCACGACTCTCGGGCAACGGAACCGTGGAGGGCAACGGCGTGGCATGGAAAAAGCATAAGTTCTACCCCAGCGGCAGACCCAGACTGGTATGCTTCACCCGTTGCGACGGGGCACGCATCAGCAGTGTGAACCTGCGCAACCAAGCCTCATGGGGACTGCATGTGCTCTATTCCGACAGTGTGGAGATAGACGGCGTGAACATCGTGGCTGAACACACCATCCCCAGTTCAGACGGCATCGACATCGACTCGTCTACACGCATCCATATACACGACTGCTACATCGAAGACAACGACGACTGCATCTCACTGAAATCGGGCAAGGACGACGACGGCAGAAGGGTGAACAAGCCTACACAGCACGTGCTCGTGGAGCGCTGTAAATTCGGCTACGGCCACAGCGGTGTAGACATGGGCAGCGAGGTGACCGGCGGTATCAGTGATGTGGTGGTGAAAGACTGCTACATGGGACCAGGCAACGAGGGCGTGGTGCGCCTCAAGTCGCAGCCCAGCCGCGGCGGTTATGTGCGCAACATCCACTTCAAGGATATCCGGGTAAATGGTGTGGGCACCTTGCTCGACATCAACATGGCATGGCGCATGGTGCCACCCATCGCACCTCCGGCAGACACGCCCACACAACTCAGCAACATCGTACTGGAGCGCATCAACGGAAACTGCAAACGTGCCGGACGCGTGAAGGGGACGGAACGCAATCCCGTGACCGGCCTCCGCTTCGTCGACTGCAAGGTGAAAGCCGGTGAACCGCTACAACAAAGTCACGCGGAAGAATGCGACTTCTCGGGCATCAACTGGGGAATATAAAAAGGTCATTGCCGCTTTCTCAAAATGACATAGACAATGACGGGAGCTCCGATGATCGGCGTGACGGCACTCAGAGGAATGATGCCCTTGTCGCCAGGCAACACGCACAAGGCGTTGCACAGCAGTCCGACCACGGCACCGCAAAGCATCGTGAGCGGAAGAAGGGTGCGATGGTTGTCGGTGTGGAGCAGCAAACGTGCCAGATGGGGTACGGCAAGACCGATAAACGAGATGGGTCCGCAATAGGCAGTGGTCACGGCAGTAAGCACGCCTGTAACCACCAGCAACAGGTTGCGTGTGCGAACGATGCGTATGCCCAGGTTTTCTGCATAACGCTCGCCCAAGAGCAGGGCGTTGAGCGGCTTGACCAACAACAGGGAGCATAGCAAGCCCAATAACGTGACCAGGGAAAACAATGGAATCTGGTCAAGCGAGACACCTCCGAAGTTGCCCATTCCCCATATCATATAAGACCTGACACCCTGTTCTGTGGCAAAGAAATTGAGCAGTACCACAACAGAAGAAGCCACATAACCCACCATGATACCCACAATGAGCAGCAAAACGGTGCTTCGCACACGGGTGGAAAAGAACCAGATGAGTGCCATCACCGCCATGCCTCCCACAAAAGCGCCAGCCATCACTGCCAGAAAACCCGACAGAGAATAAGCCCCTGCCGTGATGGTGCCGCCCGATGCCAACATCACCAGTGCCACGCCAAGTCCGGCGCCGCTGTTGATGCCGAAGACAGAAGGGTCGGCAAGCGGATTGCGGAAAGCGGTCTGGAGCAATAAGCCACATGCCGAGAGCGCACTGCCACAAAGCAGAGCAGTGACAGCCTGAGGCAGTCGAGACTCCAAGATGATGAACCGCCAACTCTCACGCTCGCACGGTTGCCCCGTCAAGGCACAGACAATCTGACGGAACGGGATATGCACCGTTCCGTAAACGAGGTTGACGACAAACAGAATGATTACTGCCGCCAACAGCAACAGGAACTTCACACGAGGTGACTTAAGGCTGCAGGGCATGGAAATAGCGAAGCTGTGTGTTGACCGACTGGGCGGGATGGAAGATATGGAAGAAATCGGCGATGAGCCAATCGGGACGGAACGGCGTCTGCTCGTAAAACTCCGACGTCATGAGGTTGCAGCCCGCAACACGGTGGGTCTTGTAAGCCTTGAACTGGGTATAAGCTTTTGATTCGGAAGCCAAGTCACGATAGGTGAAAGACTGCGGACTGCTGTAGCGCAAGAGCCAGATATCGGCATTGACAGCCTTGTCCATCACGCTTTCAAGCGAAAGAGCAAGCGATCCGCTGCTCTGCTCATGGGCAAAGACATAACGGCCTCCGGCATCGGCAATCATCTGACCGATCGTACTCTTGCCGCCCGGCACATACCACACACCACTTTCACGCTTGTCGATCATCACGGAAGGAGTCTCCTGACATTTTTTTGCCTGGTCCTTCACACGAAGGTAATTGGTCTCGACCACATTGAACAACGAGTCGGCCTCGCGCTCCTTGCCGAGCAACATGCCATAGAACTTCATCCATTCAGCCCGCGCCAAAGGCGACGGTTCCATATAGTCGGCACACTCAATAATCGGCACGCCGGTCTTTTCGAGTTTTCCGTATCCACCATTGTTTTCAAAAGGCGAAAGCAAGACAGCATCGGCATTCACATCCAATACCCGCTCGACATCGGGAGCCATGCCGCTTCCGCAATCTGCCACAAGTCCTTGTTTGACGCGCTGTTGTATCAAAGGTATGTTGACATACGACAAATCGCAAACACCACGGATGGCGCCTGCCGAATGTAGATAGATGAAAAGCTGGCTATGCACAGTGGTGGACACCACGGCACGTTTCAAGGGTGTGCGCACGAGAGTGCCTTCGGGCAAACTGGCAGGAAGCTGCTTCACACTGTCGGGCACAAGAAGATAAGTATGGAGGGTCTCGCCCTTTTTCCAGGGATTGGCAACACGCACCATGACATAGTCTGCATGGCGAACGATGGACAACACTTCAGCATACTTCAACCGCAGTGTGTCTGCCGCATCACCGCCCGCCGACTTTCCGCCACCGCAAGAGCCAAGTGCAAGCGCACAGAGCACGATGACAAAGCAAAGGGATATTCTCAACTTCTTCATATAGAGCGCAAAATTAATGCTTTTCGAAGACATGGCAAAGCACACATAAAAAAAACTGCACCGACAGGGTAAACCCTACCGGTGCAAGTTTAAATCTATTTCTTTCAAATCGTTTTCTTCGCAATCTCCTCATCGGAGACCTTCTTCCCTTAAGCAGGTCAAAGCCTCACGGCTTTGCCCTTCTTTGGGTCGAAATCAGTTATCCTTACTTTTACTACAATCTTCAGTTACCTTACTAATAACCTAATGAAACCTAAACAATCAATCTTTTACCTAAAACCAATAACCTAATAACCTAAACAATCAATCTTTTACCTAAAACCAATAACCTAATCAAAACTTTAAATCATGAATATATATCAAATCTAACCTAAGTCTTGTAATTCTTGTTTTCGTTGCAAAGGTAATGCTATTCGGAACATCCCGCAATACAAAGCGGACATTTTCTCATGAAAACGCCCTCTTTATTGATACATATCAACCCATTGTGTGCGAACACAACAGACTTTTACCGTCTTTTACATTTATTCATACACCTCATCGATGCCATTGCCACCCATAAATCCGTCCTCTTCGGAGACACACGGGTCGAAATCTTCAGGCAGGTCGAACTTGGCTTCGGGGTCATAACCCAGGGTCTTGTCGCGGTACACCTTTTTCATATAATATGCCCAGATAGGCAATGCTGCCGTGGCACCCTGCCCCATACGCATGGAGTCGAAATGGATGTCGCGGTCTTCACCGCCCACCCAGCATCCGCTGACCAGCTGGGGTGTGAAGCCCATGAACCATGCGTCACTGTTGCGATTGGTGGTTCCTGTCTTTCCTCCCATCTCGCCCACGAAATTATACTTGTAGCGCAAACGCCCTGCCGTACCGCCGTCGACTACGCCCTTGAGCAGCACCAGCATCTTTTGGGCGGACTCCTCACTGATCACTTCGTTCATGCGGGGATTGAAGGTGGCAATCACGTTACCTTCGTTGTCTTCAATCTTGCTCACAAACATGGGCGCACAGCGTATGCCGTTGTTGGCGAAAGTGGTATAGGCGCTCACCATCTCTGCCACGCTCACCTCGCAGGGACCCAAGCAGAGTGCCATAGACGGGTGGATATTGGGGTTGTAGATGCCAAACTCGTGGAGCAGCTGAACGAAGGCTTGCGGATTGAGCTTGCTCATCAGATAGGCAGACACCCAGTTGCTCGACTGCGCCAATCCCCACTTGAGGGTGACCATCTGCCCTGCCCTTGCATGACTGGCATTGCGGGGTGTCCACGGCTGTCCTGCCACCATGTAGGTGTGCTGGGCATTGGGAGCTTTGTCGCAAGGAGAAAAGCCGTTCTCCATGGCCAGTGAATAGAGGAATGGTTTGATGGTAGAACCCACCTGGCGCCGACCGCCCATCACCATGTCATACTGGAAGTGTTCGAAATCGAGACCGCCCACATACGCCTTCACCGCTCCTGTCTTCGGATCCATACTCATAAAGCCGGAACGAAGGAACGACTTGTAATAGCGGATGGAGTCCATCGGTGTCATCACGGTGTCGATATCGCCATGATAGGTAAACACGGTCATGTCGGTAGGTGTGCGGAAGGCACGGCGGATTTCATCTTCGCTGGCTCCGGAAGCCTTCATGGCACGGTAGCGGTCGCTCTGCTGCATGGAGCGGTTGAGAATGGAGCGCACCTGCTTGGCGGTCAACTGTTCGGTGAACGGTGCGTTGGGTTTGGAGCGGTTCTCACGGTTGAACTCAGGCTGCAGATAGCGAGCCACATGTCCGTACACGGCCTCCTCGGCATAGCGCTGCATGCGCGAGTTGATGGTGGTGAAGATCTTGAGTCCGTCGGTATACACATTATAGTGAGATCCGTCTTTCTTGGTGTGCTTGTTGCACCATCCATAAAGCGGATCGTTCTGCCAGGCGATGGAGTCGATGGTGTATTGTGCCAGGTTCCATGAAGGATAAGTGGTGCGGTCTGGTTTCTCTGCCATCATGTAGCGCCGCAGGAATTCACGCAGGTAGGTGGCAGAACCGTCCTTGTGGTCGGTGCGATGAAAGTTGAGCACCAATGGTTCGGCAGCATGGGTGCGGTATTCATCAGCGCTCAGGTAGCCCACCTTTTGCATCTGTGCCAGCACGACATTGCGCCGCTCGCGTGCCCGGTCGGGATAGCGCACGGGGTTGAACAGCGACGGGTTCTTGCACAAGCCGATCAGCATGGCAGCCTCATCCACGGTGAGGTCGATAGGTTCTTTATTAAAATAGGTGTTGGCAGCAGTCTTGATGCCGACGGCATTGTGGAGGAAATCGAAATAGTTGAGATACATCGTGATGATTTCCTCCTTGGTGTAGTTGCGCTCCAACTTGACGGCGATCACCCACTCGATCGGTTTTTGCAACAAACGTTCCAGCGTGTTTTGGGCGGGACGTTTGGTGTAAAGTTGCTTGGCAAGCTGCTGCGTAATGGTAGAACCACCGCCTGCAGAAGTCTGTCCGAGGAGTCCGCGCTTGACCACAGCACGCGTCAAGGCAATGAAGTCGATGCCCGAATGTTCGTAGAAGCGTTCATCCTCCGTGGCAACAAGGGCATCAACAAGGTGTGGCGACAACTTGTCGTAGCTGACAAGGATGCGGTTTTCCTTGTTCAGGTTCCACGTCCCGAGCACCTTTCCGTCGGACGAATAGATCTGTGAAGCATATCTGTTGATGGGATTCTGCAAATCTTCCACAGGCGGCATATACCCTATCCAGCCATTCCATATAGCCACGAAAGCGACTATCACAATGAGGAATGACGCGAGCAATGCGCCCCAAAGGAAATGTACGAATTTCTTTCTCATGGATTTCAATTTGCGACAAAATTACAACATTCTTTTGAATTAGCGTCCCTAATTTGAAAATTATGCGTAACTTAGCGGGCGAATTCAATACTTAAAGATTCACACATCAATGAAAAAGCATGATTTCGTGACCATCGCTGACCTCTCGAAAGAGATGATTATGCACCTCATCGAGATGGCACAGGAATTTGAAAAACACCCTAACAGGGAATTGCTGAAAGGCAAGATCGTAGCGACATTGTTCTACGAACCCTCCACCAGAACACGCCTTAGTTTTGAAACTGCCGCCAACCGCCTCGGGGCTAAAGTCATCGGATTTACCGATGCCAAGGTGTCGAGCGTTTCAAAAGGCGAGACACTGAAAGACACCATTCTCATGGTGTCGAACTATGCCGACATCATCACCATGCGTCACTACATCGAGGGGGCTGCGGAATATGCCAGCGAAGTGGCTCCCGTGCCCATCATCAATGCAGGCGACGGTGCCCACCAGCATCCCTCACAGTGTCTGCTCGACCTCTACTCCATCTACAAGAGCCAAGGCACACTCGAAAATCTGAACATCTATCTTGTCGGCGACTTGAAATACGGTCGCACCGTGCATTCCCTCATTATGGCAATGCGACACTTCAACCCCACCTTCCACTTCATTGCCCCCAAAGAATTGGCAATGCCCCAAGAATACAAACTTTACTGCAAAGAACACGGCATCAAATACCAGGAGCACACCGCATTCAACGACAAGGTGATTGCCGATGCCGACATTCTTTATATGACACGCGTGCAAAAAGAGCGCTTCTCAGACCTGATGGAATATGAACGCGTGAAGAACATCTATATTCTCAAGCGCGACATGCTCGGACTGGCAAAGGACAACATGAAAATCATGCACCCGCTGCCCCGCGTGAACGAGATCGCATACGACGTGGATGACGACCCGCACGCCTACTACATCCAGCAAGCACAAAACGGACTCTACGCACGCGAGGCCATCTTCTGCCACGTGCTGGGCATCACGCTCGACGACATCAGAAACGACAAGACAATCATCGACTAACAGCTATGGAACACAACAAGAAAGAAAGACTGGTCACCGCCATCGAAAACGGTACCGTCATCGACCATATTCCCGCAGACAAGACTTATAAGGTGGTGAACATCCTGCACCTCGACAAACTGGACTCTCCCGTGACCATCGGCAACTACTATCCGTCGAAGCGCATGGGAAGAAAGGGCATCATCAAGGTTTCAGACAAGTTCTTCACCAATGAAGAGATCTCCCAACTCTCCGTGGTAGCGCCCAAGGTGGTGCTCAACATCATCAAGGACTATGTGGTGGTGGAGAAGAAGACCGTGGAAACACCCGACGAACTGCGCGGCATCATCAAGTGCACCAACCCGAAGTGTATCACCAACAACGAGCCGATGCAGACCGTATTCAACGCCATCGACAAGACGCACGGCATTCTGAAATGCCGCTACTGCGACACAGAACAGGAAATCAGCAAGGTAGAGTTGCTCTGACACACTCCCCTTGCCATCCTTCGGGAACAACATAAGCAGCGACAAGCAGAAGGACGGAAGTCCAAATAACACAACAATAAAGTTTTATAGAACATGAAAAGAGACCAAGTGATTTTCGATCTTATCGAGAAAGAGCACCAGCGCCAGCTGAAAGGCATGGAGCTGATTGCTTCCGAAAACTTTGTAAGTGACGAGGTGATGCAGGCCATGGGGTCATACTGCACCAACAAATACGCCGAGGGACTGCCCGGCAAGCGTTATTATGGTGGTTGCGAGGTGGTAGACCAGATTGAGACGCTCGCCATCGAGCGCATCTGCAAGCTCTTCGATGCCGAGTTTGCCAACGTACAGCCCCACAGTGGTGCACAGGCTAACGCCGCCGTACTGCTCGCCGTGCTGAAGCCAGGCGACACTTTCATGGGACTTGATCTCTCTATGGGCGGACACCTCAGCCACGGAAGCCACGTGAATACCAGCGGTATCCTCTATCATCCTGTAGCCTACCACCTGAACAAGGAAACGGGTCGCGTGGACTATGACGAGATGGAACAGCTGGCACGCGAGCACAAACCCAAGCTCATCATCGGCGGCGGTTCTGCCTACAGCCGTGAATGGGACTACGAACGCATGCGCAAGATTGCCGACGAAGTGGGTGCATTGCTGATGATCGACATGGCGCATCCCGCCGGTCTCATTGCTGCCGGACTGCTCAAGAACCCCGTGAAATATGCACACATCGTGACCACCACTACGCACAAGAGCCTTCGCGGACCTCGCGGCGGCGTGATACTGATGGGCAAAGACTTCGAGAACCCATGGGGACTGAAGACTCCCAAGGGTGTGACCAAGATGATGAGTCAGTTGCTCAACAGCGCCGTATTCCCCGGTCAGCAGGGCGGACCGCTCGAACATGTCATCGCAGCCAAGGCAGTAGCCTTCGAAGAAGCACTGCAGCCCGAGTTCAAGGAATATGCCTTGCAGGTAAAGAAGAATGCCGCCGTGCTGGCAGACGAACTGATGAAGCGTGGCTTCGACATCGTCAGCGGTGGCACAGACAACCACTCGATGCTCGTCGACCTGCGCACCAAATATCCCGAGCTCACCGGCAAGGTGGCAGAGAAGGCATTGGTTGCTGCCGACATCACCTGCAACAAGAACATGGTTCCGTTCGACACCCGCAGCGCCTTCCAAACCTCAGGCATCCGCCTCGGCACGCCAGCCATCACTACACGCGGTGCCAAGGAAGACCTGATGGTGCTCATCGCCGAACTGATTGAGGAAGTGCTCAACGCTCCCGAAGACGAGCAGGTGATCAGCAGCGTGCGCCAGCGCGTGAACGAGACTATGAAGAACTACCCACTCTTCGCATACTAAACCGATTTTTCACACATACAAACAGGAAATGCGGCACTTCCCATCCAAAGAAGTTCCGCATTTCCATTATATATCGGCTGCAGACACAACACATGATAAGCAGGAAGACAAGCCAAGATACATTTGACCGGATATACAAAGACTACTATAGCCGGTTGTTCTACTTTGCATTCAACATGTTGCGTGACACAGACATGTGCAAGGACATACTTGAGGATGTTTTCCTGACATTATGGAACCACATTGATGATATCGGTGACAGCAGCATAAAGTCTTACCTTTTCGCATCCGTGCGCAACAAAGTCATCGACACACTCAGACATGACGAACGCCACAGAAATTACTCCCAAGAATATATACACCAAGCATCTGTCTACTATTCAGACTACTCTGAAGAACTGAAAAAAGACAGACTCGTGGAAGACATGATTGCACAACTGCATCCTCCCACAGACCGAATCCTAAAAATGTGCTATCTGGAAAGGATGAAATACCAGGAGGTGGCACAAGCCTTAGGCATCAGCCCCGATACCGTCAAGAAGCACATATCCAAGGCGCTTAAGATACTAAGAAATCTATATAAAGGTGAAAAGGATACCTATTTGGATTGATTGTTCGTCTTACTTATAGACCACAACAGATTACAAACATGGATAAAGACAAACAGACAGACTTCGAACAGGAGCATCTTGAAAAAGAGGAAGTGATTCTCAACGACTATTACGCCAGACAGACGATGCCTGTAATTGACGTTGATGAAGAATTGGTGCGTTTCAAGGAAAAGCACTGCACAAAAGCGCCTTATTCTATACGCCCCTATGTCATTGCTGTGGTTTCAGTTGCGGCCATAGCTCTTCTCTTGTTCACATTGTTCAAGGGGTTCAATAGCCACACACGTTCTGCCCGTCCCCATGCCAGCAATGCCATCGTGGCATATCAAGCGATCAAGACAGAGAAACAAGAGGTAGTCATCCAGAAGTCGAACGGTGCGTCACAGGCAGTAGAGTCGGGAAAACTGACCATAAAGCCGTCTACCGAATATGCTACCACCATGCACACATTGACCACCCCGTCAGGAAGAACCGCAGAGGTAGAATTGTCCGACGGCACAGTCATTTGGCTAAACGCCAACAGCAAACTCACCTTTCCCGACAAGTTTACAGAAAAAGAGCGAAAGGTCAGTGTTGAAGGAGAAGCATACTTTAAGGTTACGCACCAAGCAGAACACCCATTCGTCGTTTCCACAGGAAAACTGAACACAGTAGTCTTGGGCACAGAATTTGATGTGAACACCAACTATCACAACAGCCAATGTGTCACATTGGTGAAAGGAAGTGTAGCAGTCAGTGCCACACAAGGGAAAGCCATCAGGAAAATTGTTCCGGGAGAGAACGCCACACTCTTGCCCGACGCTTCGTTCACAGTGAAGTGTGTAGACACCAATATCTACTGTGCTTGGAAGGACGGCAATTTCTACTTTGACAACTCCAGCCTTTGGGATATTGCACAAGAACTGGGGCGTTGGTATAACGTAAGCGTTATATTCAACAACCCACGCCTCATCTCTACCCGAGTATTCCTCACCGCCAGCCGCCATGCGTCTGTTGACGAAATCTTAGAAGTATTAAACAGTCTCAACAAAGCAAAATTCGCCCTAAAAAACGGACAAATCATCATCAATTAAGAAAGAAAACCGATAAAAAGACCTTCTTACGCACTTTTTCTCTTTCAAAACATACCCGATTATATCCTCTGTTCGTCATAGCTTTAAAAGGATTAATCTAATTTTAACAGTTTTATATGGAAAGAGAAAGAGTAAAGCGTATAGCCATACTTCTCGTATGTCTATTTCTGTCTACCGGCATCTCTCTGGCACAAACTTCAAAAAGATTCAGTGCCACATTCAACAATGAGCAGTTAGCCAAGGTACTCAAGACCATCAGTGAGAAATCAGGCGTATACGTAGGTTTCGCCTACGAGGATGTAGGCCAAGTGCATGTCACCAAGAATCTGAAGAACGTGACCGCTTCAGAGGCAGTTACCTCTGTATTGGGAAACACACAACTGGGATTCTCTGTGACCAACAACAGCATCACCGTCTACAAGAAGAGTGGCTCGTCAGCCCGCAAAGACAACACAGGAGCAGGAAAGACAAGGATTGAAGGAACCGTAGTAGACGAGAAAAACAGTCCTCTGCCTGGCGTTACCGTCACATCAAAAGACAACAAGCAAAGCATGACGACCGACAGCAACGGTAGGTTTGAAATGAGTGTGTCTGAAGGCGCACGTACAGAACTGCATTTCACCTTCATCGGAATGAAACCACAAACCGCCATCGTCACCGGTAAAGGAGCACTCAAGAAGATGAAAATCATGATGCATGAGAACACCGGCAACATTGATGAAGTGGTCGTGACAGGTGTCGTGACCAAACGTAAGGAAACTTTCACCGGTTCTTCGGCAACATTCTCGGGAGAAGAACTGAAATCCGTGGGAGTGCAGAACCCTATCCTCAGCCTCAAGAGCCTTGACCCATCGTTCAACGTATTGGACAACAACTTATTCGGTTCAGACCCTAACCGTCTTCCTGATATCGAGATACGAGGCAAATCCAGTTTGCTCGGCATGCGCGACGAGTTGTCGGAAGACCCCAACCAACCTCTCTTTATCCTTGACGGTTTCGAGTCGTCACTTGAAGCCATCTACAATCTGGACATCAACCGCATCGCATCCATGACCTTGCTGAAGGACGCTGCCTCCACAGCCATCTATGGCTCGAAGGCTGCCAACGGCGTGGTGGTGGTAGAAACAGTGAAACCGAAGGTGGGCCAACTTCGTGTAAGCTACAATGGTTCTATGGACATCAGCATTCCTGATCTCGGTGGCTACAACCTCATGAATGCCAAAGAAAAACTGGAATTTGAAAAGATGGCTGGCAAATATACCAATAACGATCTGCCTGCCGCTGATATCATCGAACTCGACAACATCTACCAACAGCACATGCGCGACATTGCCAGCGGTGTGGACACCTACTGGCTTTCGGAGCCTCTGCGCACAGGAATCAACCATCGCCATCAGCTTTATCTGGACGGTGGTTCAGGCGGTTTCCTGTTCGGTATAGGTCTGAACTACAACAAGACCAACGGCGTGATGAAGAAGTCTAACCGCGACGTGTATGGCGGCAACATCGACCTCACCTACCGCGTAGGCAAATTGCAGTTCAGCAACAAGTTCACAGCCCAGCAGACCAATGCGAAAAACCCCACCGTATCGTTCTCACAATATGCCTCTGCCAACCCCTACTACAAGAAATATGACGAAGACGGCAACATCTCGAAGTTCCTTGCCAACACATCTTATGAAACCCGCATCGGCAACCCGATGTACAACGACAACCTGAACAGTCGTGACGAGAGCCGCCAGCTGATGTTGAGCGACTATTTCCAAGTGGAATACACACCGATCAAAGAACTCAAACTGCGCGGCAAGTTGGGTATCACACACTATGACAAAGACGCAGAAAACTTCATCTCGCCCGATGACACCCGATACGAGAGCGTAAACACCCTGCAGCGTGGCAGCTATAGCTTCGGTAACACCAAGACCAACAATATCGAAGGCGACTTCACTGCCATCTATGCCACCGTGCTCAATCAGGCGCACCGCATCAACGTGGCACTCGGAGCCAACATCAATGAGAGCAAGTCGACTCTGCAAGGTTACTCTGCACAAGGTTTCCCTTCGGGCGACTTCACCTACCCGTCGTTCTCCAAGGGCTATCCTGAAGGTGGACGTCCTTCTTACAGCGAAAGTGTGAGCCGTTCTGTCAGCGGCTACCTCAGCGGTGGCTACTCCTATTTGGACCGCTACCTCATGGACGTGAGCTACCGTTTGAGTGGTTCGTCCATCTTCGGTTCAAACAAGAAGTATATCAACACGTGGTCGCTCGGTTTGGGTTGGAACATCCACAACGAGGAGTTCATCAAAAACAGCCTACCCTTCATCAACTACTTCAAGATTCGCGGTTCTATCGGTAACCCAGGCAACCAGAACTACGACTCATCACTCTCGCTCACCACATTCCAGTATTCCTACACAGCCTACAACTATTTCGGTCTCAGCTCCGTGCTCCTAAATATGGGCAACAAGAACCTGGAATGGCAGACCACCCTCGACCGCAACATTGGTCTTGACCTCACCATGTTCGACAACCGACTGTCGCTCACCATGGACTACTATTACAAGAACACCGACCCACTGCTCATCGCCATCGGTCTGCCCGCCAGCTCGGGTCTGCCCATGTCGTACAACTCAACACTTGGTGAATATACCACCTCTTATAATACCAATCTCGGGAAACAGATAGCCAAAGGTTTCACGGCGACCCTACAGTACTACATCATCCGCGATTTGAAGAAGCGACTCACCTGGTCTGTACGCGGCACCATGCGCACAGAGAGTTCAAAACTTGACGGCATCGGCAACACACTTGAGTCGCTCAACAAATATGGACAAAGCCGCAGCACACAACGCTACTACGACGGTGCTGACCCTGATGACATCTGGGCAGTACGCTCCGCCGGTATAGACCCTGCTACAGGCAAGGAACTGTTCATCAAGAAAGACGGAACCTACACCTATGACTTCACTTATGATGACGAGGTGATTGTGGGCAACACCCGCCCAGACATCGAAGGAACACTTGGCACGAACTTCGGTTTCCGTGGTTTGACCTTCAGTGCCATCTTCCGCTATCGACTCGGCGGAGACTCGTTCAACAGTTCTGTATTCAACAAGGTGGAGAACCTCAGCAAGTCTGATCTCAACTACAACCAGGACAAGCGCGCCCTCTACGACCGCTGGCAGAAGGCGGGTGACATCGCCCAGTTCAAGAACATTGCCGACCAGCAGAGCACACCGATGTCTTCACGCTTCGTGCAACGGGAGAACACGCTCACCCTCGAATCGCTACAAGTTGGTTATGAATTTGAACCCGAGATTGCACGCTCGCTCGGACTGAGCGGTCTGCGCATCAACGCCTACATGAACGACATCTTCCGCATCTCGTCCATTAAGCAAGAGCGAGGCACCTCCTACCCCTTCGCGCGTAGCTTCTCGTTCGCCCTTTCACTCACCTTATAATAATACATCTGAATTATGAAGATTAAGAACATATTCCATATAGCAGTCTTGACCTGCGCCGTTGCACTAACATCCAGTTGCAGCGACTGGCTCGACTACACCCCGAAAGACAAGACCACAGAAGAACAACAGTTCTCCACAAGAGCGGGCTTCTACAATGCGGTCAACGGAGTCTACAACAAACTGGCGTCATCCAGTCTCTACGGCAATACGCTGAGCTATGGGGCGATTGATCTGATGTCGCAACGTTATGAGCCAGGCACGAATTCAAGCTCCACCAAGTATCTTTGGACCAACTTCAAGTATACGAACTCCGACATCCAGTCCAGTATCAACTCCATCTGGCAGGAGGCTTACCAAACGATACTCAACACCAACGTCATCCTTGAAGGTGTTGACAATCAGAAAGGAGTGCTCTCAGAAAGCGACAAGAACTTGATCAAGGGCGACCTGCTCGGTTTGCGTGCTTTCCTCCACTTCGACCTGCTTCGTCTCTTCGGCACCGTCTACAGCCGCGACTCCGAGACCCCGGTAATGCCTTACAATGACAGCACCGAACCTCAAGCCTACACCTTGTTGTCGTCCAAGGAGATTGTCATGAACCATCTTTTGCCCGACCTCAATGCGGCAGAAGAATATCTGAAAGCCGGTGACCCCATTACAAAGACCGGCGTGGCAGATACCGCCAACGCCAATGGCGACAACTATCGGAACTACAGACAGCTCCGCCTGAACTACTACGCCATCGCCTTGCTGAAAGCACGCGTCTACCAATGGATTGGCGATACTGACAATGCACTCGCCGAAGCCAAGAAAATCACAGACAGCGAAGATGCCAAGAAGTTCTTCCCCTTCGTGAACCCGGACAAGTTGCTCGGCAACAATGTGAATCCAGACCGCATCTTCTCGTCAGAGGTGCTCTTCGGCATCTATAACGCCGAGCGCTCCAACATCTACAAGAACCGCTACGACAGCAGCAACCTCAGCTCTGAAGACATGTATCGTTCCTATGCTGGATATATCGAAAAAGTGTTTGCCAATCAGGCAGACTACCGCTTCCAGTCACAATGGGTACACAACGGTAGCTATTACTATTTCGGCAAGTTCAAGGAAATCACCTACAATGCCAACGATGTCCCCCTCTATGCCGTGATGATGCCGCTCATGCGCATCAGCGAAGCCTACTACATAGCTGCAGAAAGCGAGATGAAACTGGGCGACAAAGAGAAGGCGGTGAACTATCTGAATACGATACTCCAGAAGCGCGGCACCACACAGCTTGAGACCAGTGTGGCTTCCGCTGACTTCACCAAGCAACTCAAGATGGAATACATCCGGGAATTCTGGGGCGAAGGACAGATCTTCTTCATGTTCAAGCGCACCTATTCTTCCATCGGCAGTGAATTTAACGGAGCCACCAGCGACTCCTGGTCGAGCGTTAGTCCGAGCGCAACCAAATATGTGCTGCCGATGCCTTCAAGTGAAAAAGAAAACCGATAAAACAGAGACAACATGAAAAAATATATCATTCCAATGCTCTCCCTCATGGGCGCAGTCCTGATGGGAGCATGTTCTGAAGAAGAATTCACGAAGTTCGACGGACAGAAGTCGGGCATATTCATGAGAAGAACAGCCACGACAAACATCAGCGGAACACCGCTGACATTTGCAGACTCACTGACGCTGACTTTCGCCAACTACAACGTAGAGACAGAAAAGATCCGTGCCTATGTGCCCGTGCTGGTCATGGGCGAAGTGAAAGACTACGACCGCAAGTTCAAGTTGGTGGTCAACAAGGAACTGTCTACAGCCATTGAAGGAGTCGACTTCGAACTGAGCGACACAGCTTGCTACATTCCTGCAGGCAAGTCGTCACGCAACGTGTTCTTCTATGTCAAGAAAACCGACAAGCTCGACAACGAGTCTGTAAGAATCGTGTTTGAACTGCAAGATAACGAGAACTTCACCGCAGAGTTGGAGACATACAAAAGCACAGCAGACTGGGCTGCCACCGGTAAAGAACTCAGCGGCAAACGCTACAAGGTCATCTTCAACAACATTTGGGAGATACCCTGGCAGTGGAGCATTTGGGGCGACTATTATCTCGGCGACTGGAGCGTGAAAAAGGAGAAGATACTCGACAACCTGATGGGCTGGCAACACTCTGAGTTTGACGACAAGGCCAACTACGGCAAGATGCCCTATCTGGCCAAGAAACTGCAGAAGTATCTGCAAGAGCAAGCCGATGCCGGCACACCCGTGACCGAAGACAACGGTTCCTACATGCAGCTTGTCTCCCCCTATCTCGTGGACTATTCAAAATATGAAAAATAAACATCAGACATTATGAACATCAGATATATATGCAGCATGATGCTTGCAGCCGCCACACTCACATCGTGCTATGAAGACAAGGGCAACTATGACTACACTGAGGTGGAAACCATCACTGGCACAGGACTACCAGAATCGATGAGCGTGGTGCAAAAAGCTGACTACATAGAGTTGTCGCCCTCGTTCAATTCAGATCTCAACGGCAACATCGACAACAATCCGAACTACGAGTATTCCTGCGTATTGTGGAAGAGCGGCGGAACTTTCCCCGACACACAGACACGCCAGAAAGAAATAGACAACGACCACGCCAAAGACGTGAAATACTTCGCAGACCTCAGCGAGGGCAACTATGTGATACAATACATGGTAACCAACAAGCAGACTGGAGTGACAACCAACTTCAAGGTTCCCGTACAAGTAACTTCATCTACCTATGAAGGATGGATGGTGCTCTGCGACGACAAAGACGGCTATGCACGCATGGACATGGTATCCGTGCTTTCCGACACACGCCGCGAAGTTATTCACGACATTCTCGGCACGAAGGCTCCGAAGTTGAAGGGTGCCCGCTCCATGATGATGAATGCACGCCCAAGGAACTATGCCTCCGGTGATGATCTCTGGTTCTGCACAGATGACGGTTCGTGGTCGCTCAACCAGTCTACCTTGCAAGCGCTGTATGACATGACCGTGAGCGAATTCATGGTGACACCACAAGACGAAAAGGTGGTTGCCACCGACGGTCTGTATATGGGCTATCGTCTCTGCGTCACCGACAAGGGCAATCTCTATGCCAAAAGCAACTCGTCGGGAGCCGTATTTGAAGATCCTATCAACACATTCTCTGCAAATGGAACGCTCGACTTCCATGCAGCTCCCTTCATCGGTGTATTCGTAGGACGCTCCGGCTACGATTATTACTACAACCAAAATGCCCTTTTCTACGACATCGACCACAAGCAGTTCCTGTCGTGGGACGGTTCCTACTACGGCAACCACAACGTTTGCTCCAAAATGGACGATCCCGAGAACAAGCTCTTCTCCTATCAGACAGGAAAGGACTTGATTGCCATGGTCAACACAGCATTCTCCGGTTCCACCACCTACTCGGTGATGCAGGACGATGCCAAGAACCGCTATGTCTACGGCATCAACATGACGGGCGGACAGATTACGCAGTCACTCTATGAACCTGTCACCGCTCCTGGCTTTAGCAACGCCACATCGTTTGCATTCCACTCGCAATACCCCTATATGTTCTATAATGATGGTGACAAGGTATACACCTATCACCTGATGAACCACACGTCCAACGTGGGCATCACACTTCCGGGTGAAGAAGTGACCATGGTGAAGTTCAACCTGTTCCTCCACGCCCCCAACGCATCGACGTTCAACAAGACCGATGAGTTCATGGCGCAACAATATCAGCTCATCGTAGGATCTTACAAGAAAGACAACACTGATGGTGACGGCGGTGTGCTCCGTTTCTATAAGTTCGACCAAGAGACAGGCAGCCTCACCCTCGTCAACCAATACGAAGGCTTCGCCAAGATCAAGGACGTAATGTATCGGGAGAGATAACCGAAACCTGAAACAGATTTCGGTTATGAAGTCGAGAGCATGTAAAAATTTAGGTGCAATTCTTGCCCTATACCTATTTTTATCCTCACAAGTATTGAATGCGCAGAATATTCTGCGCATTCAATACAATTGTTTGTTCAGAAGTGTAGAAGAATCTGCCTTACCCGATTCCGAAACACGCATTTTAGAGATTAACGACAGTACGTCGGCCTTCTTTTGGATTGACCCTTCAACAGACGATATTCCCCTCCACTGTGAAACTCTTCCATATCAAATTTATAAACATTTGCCTCACCAAGATGAAATTACATTCATTGGAGGTATAAGCGACTTGGGATTCTACTATATTGAAAAGTTTCCCAAATATGACTGGATTTTACAAGACGAAGACTCGACTATTTGCAACTATATCTGCCATAAGGCTCAAACCACATACCATGGCCGCACATGGATAGTTTGGTACACAGAAGAACTACCCTACGATGATGGACCATGGAAATTAAGTGGGCTCCCTGGTCTCATTCTGAAAGCTGATGACTTAAAAGGAGACTTCTCTTTCACTGCCATAGGCATCAAAAAAAACCAAAATACGGAAATTAAAATGAGGCTAAAAGGGCTATGTAAGACAACACGCAAAAACTTTCAAGAAGATATGACAGAATACAGACGCGACCCTAACACCTTTTTCAATGCAACTCACAATGTTAAAGCACACAGAATTTATAGGGACGGACAACAAAAGCCTTCCCCCCAAACGCCCTGTTTCATGGAATACTAAACCGATTTTTCACACATGCAACAGTTTTCCATTTGTATGTCAATTATCATTCTATTGCCTTTATTTCAGTTCACATTCGTTTTCTCACTTTCCCTTCTTGCTATACACTACTAGCATGACAACCAATTCCACTTTTGGTGATATTCCTCACCAAAAGGTTTGTGTTATCAAGAATTATTTGTATCTTTGCAACGTCAGTCCTCGCCAAGCCTCTTAACAATGCTCAAATCGTGCGAGGCGTTTTTGTTTATATAGGTTTATTCTGAAAATACGCAGATGAAAAGATTACCGCTCTTATTCCACGCCCCAAGAGTTAGTGCAACTACTCAAAACAAGAGGTATGGAGATTACGTTTGATTTCCATATTTTCGTTATTTTTGTAACATGATACGCTTTTGACGAAAGTAAAGGTGCGGATATAGATTGAAATCGCCAAATGCCAGTTCCAACCATGCAGGTCGAAATAACAAATAAGGATGTTTGTCTGCCTATATATACCCTTTGCATTGCGCCCATTTTCGGCTCAGGAGAGCGGGTCTTTTGCTTTATATGCCTGCGATATGAGGGAAAAGTGAATCCCTCCAAAGAGAATTCTATCGTTCTCCTTGGAGGGATTTTTAGTTATAACATTCTTTTCAACCCGTATTTCTTACTTATTGGCGGTCTGCCACTGATAGGTGGTGGTGCAGTTGACTTGGGCAGACAGCTGTCTGACAGTCAACTGGAAGTCGCCTTCCTCCAGCACCCATTTGCCATTGTAGTCTACGAAGGCGAGGTCGTCAGCCTTCAGAGGGATGGTCACGGTCTTGGTCTCACCAGGCTGTAGCTCCACCTTGTCGAAGCCTCGCAAGCGGCGGCCGTCGGGAGTCATCGAGGCGATAAGGTCGCTCGAATAGAGCAGCACACTCTCCTTTCCCACGCGAGTACCGGTGTTGGTCACGTCGACACTGACGTTGATGACATCACCATGGGCAAAGCTCGACTTGTCGACACGGAGATTACTATATTTAAATAAGGTGTAGCTCAAGCCATAGCCGAAGGGCCACTGCTGGGTGATGCGTGCATTGTAGTCATAGGCACCCGACATGGTCTTCACAGCCTCGCTCTTCTTGAAGTCGTAGTTGGCGAGCGAGTTGATTTCGCGCGGATAGGTATAAGGCAACTTGCCGCTGAAGTTTGACTTGCCCGAGAGCAGGTTGACCAAAGCATCTGCCCCATAGTTGCCGGGAAGCATAATGTTGACCACACCCTGTGCCAACGGTTCGATATCGGCGATGATGCGCGGACGGCCTTCGTTGAGGACGAGCACGATGGGCTTGCCTGTCTTGGCGAGTTGCTTCACCAAGTTGCGCTGGTTCTCAGAAAGGCGCAGGTCTGTCAGGTTGCCAGGTGTCTCGGTATAGGAGTTCTCACCGATGCACGCCACAATGACATCAGCATCGGCAGCCGCCTTGATAGCCTCGGCTATCTGCGGTTTGTTTTCCTCATCATACTTGCCTTTCTCCTTGTAAGTCACGCCCTGGTTGAGGATAACGTTGTCTTTGCCGAAAGCATTGCAAAAGGCTTCGTAGATGGTGTGATACTGTTCCGCCATCTGTTCGGCATTGTTGCCCTGCCAAGTGTAACTCCAGCCGCCATGAAGACAGCGCATCTGGTTGGCGTTAGGTCCGGTGAGCAAGATCTTCTTACCTGGCTGCAGGGGCAGGATGTCGTGGTCGTTCTTGAGCAACACCATACTCTCCGTGGCTCCTTCCAAGGCAAGAGCGGCAAATTCCTCACCGCCGAACTTGGGATAATCCTTCAGCTTCTGCGTGGGATGGTCAAACAGACCAAGCCGATATTTCATGCGGAGGATGCGGCGCACGGCATCATCAATACGCTCCATGGGTATCTTTCCTTCCTCAGCGAGTTGCTCGAGATAATCTACGGCGTCTGCCTTATAGGGTTCCATAATCATGTCGATGCCGGCATTCACGGCAATGCGGAGTGCGTCTTTCTTGTCTTTCGCCACCATCTCACGGGTGTAAAGGTTATTCACATCCGCCCAGTCGGTGATGAGCATGCCGTCCCAACCGGTCTCTTCTTTGAGCCATTGGGTGAGCAGTTGGGCATTGGCATGCACAGGCATGCCGTTGACAGAAGCCGAATTAGCCATCACGGAGAGCACACCCGACTGAAGTCCAGCGAGGAAGGGCGCAAAATGTTTCTCGCGAAGATCGCTCGGAGAGATGTAAGCCGGCGTACGGTCCTTGCCTGTCCATGGCACGCCATAACCCATATAATGCTTCATACAGGCAGCGATGTGATACTGGTCTACGTGGTTGGGGTCGTCACCTTGGAAGCCAAGCACCATCATGCGCCCCATCTCTGCATTGAGATAACAGTCTTCACCGAAGTCTTCCCACAAGCGCGGCCAACGGGGGTCACGACCGAGGTCGACTGTCGGACTATAGGTCCATGGCACGCTTGCCGCACGGGTCTCATAAGCTGTGGCTTCGGCACACCTACGGGCTATCTGGCGGTTGAACGTGGCAGCCACATTGATGTTTTGCGGGAAGAGTGTGCCGCCCTGGATATAGGTAGAACCATGATTCTGGTCAAGACCATAGATGCATGGAATGCCTATACGCTTCATCGACACCTTCTGGATGCGGGCGATATGGCGTTCCCATTCCTGCGCCGTGGGTGCTTTGGTATTGGGAGCATTGAGGATGGAGCCTATCTTATAGCGGCTGAACAGGGAGTCGGCTTTCGCTTCATCCACTTGAAACTTGCCGTTCTTGTCCTTCGAACCAATCGGGTCGATGGTGAGTTCCACCATCTGCCCCACCTTCTCTCGCAGAGACAGTTTGCGGAGCATGGCTTCCACCTTCGCCTCTATCTTGGCGTCACGTTTGATGACAGGTTCTGCCGCCTGCACCGAGCAGACGAGCAGCATCACGGAAATAGATAAGAAAAGTTTCTTCACGGTTATATTGGTTTTAGTTTATTACTGCTGCAAAGGTAAAGAAAATAAACCACAGAAACGAAAAAGAGCGCCTCCAAATGGAAGCGCTCCTCAATTTTATATCCTATACATTATGCTGCCGCATACAACCAGTCGTAGAAGAAGCTGCAAACACCGAAGGCAATAACACCTGCCGTGCAGATGGCGAGCGCCAGACGTGTGTTGCAATCGCTCTGGAACGTGGGAAGCGGATTGTCATTTTTGTTGATATACATCGCCTTCACAATGAGCAGATAGTAGTAAAGGCTGATCACCGTGTTGACCAAAGCAATGAACACTACTGCATAAGCTAAGGCACTGCCTGCGCTGGCTGCCGCCATGAACACGAAGAACTTGCTGAACATACCTGCAAACGGAGGGATACCACCAAGAGAGAACAGCGCCAAAGTCATCAGGAACGAAAGCTTCGGGTTGGTCTGGTAGAGTCCGTCGTACGACTTCATCTTGGTTGTGCCGCCGTTGTTCTGCTCCACCACACTGATGACAGTGAACACAGCCATGTTGGCAACAATGTAGATAAGCACATAGTATGACAAGGCTGCGATGCTCATGCGGTCGTTGCCGATGGCTGCCAACATAATGTAACCTGCCTGAGAGATGGAGCTGAACGCCATGAAGCGCTTCAATTCACCCTGACGGATGGCGAAGAGGTTGGCAACCGTGATGCTCAAGATCACCACGATGTAGAGCAGATACTGCCAGTATTCTACCAACGGTGCAAACACGTGCATCAGGATAGCCATCAGCGTGAATGCTGCTGCACCCTTGGAGATGACGCTCAGATAACCAGTCACCGTGGTAGGCGCACCCTGATAGGTGTCGGCAGTCCAGAAGTGGAACGGCACAAGGCTGACCTTGAAGCCGAGGCCGCTGAAGAAGAACACCAAGCCCATGATGCTGAGGGGAGATGCCGAAATTTTGGCTGCCACATCTTCGAAGTAAAGCGTGCCGCAATCGCCATAGACAAACGAGATGCCATAGAGCATCACACCACTGGAGAACACGGCGGTGAGGATGAACTTGGCAGCCGCTTCAGCTGAATCGTTGCGATACTTGTCGAACGCCACGGTGCAAGCCAATGGTATGGACGCCATCTCAAGACCGAGGAAGAACAACAGGAAGTGGCCGGCACTCATCATCATGTACATACCCAGAAGTGTTGACACGATGAGCATATAGAATTCGCCCTCCTTGCTGTGCATGTCAGGACGACTGAGCCACTGGCGGCTCTGGATAAACACGATAAGGGTGCCACCGGCAAGGATGGCTTTCATCACGTCGACAGCACCGGTGGTGGCATACATTCCACCAAAGATGCTCACCTCTGCCTGCGGAATCAAGCACACACAGGTCTGAACCAACATCAGCACACATGCCAACGGATTGAACCAACGGCGTGCGCTCTGCTTGGAGGAAGCGAAGTCGGCAATGAACAATACGATGAGGATAGCCGTCAGGGTAGCCTCGGGTATCATTTGTAAGAATTGACTGTAATCCATTTTATTCTATATTTAGTACGGATTAATTACACTGAGAATAGGACCCACCGCATCGGTGATGACATTACTCACCCAAAGTGGTGCCATACCGAGACCTGCCACACAGAAGATCAGGCAGCACACGGCAACACGCTCGTCCCAAGTAGCATCGGTGAGTTCCTCGAAGTGAGGATTGGCCACCTTCTGATAGAGAATCTTGCCCACCACACGGAGGATGTAGACCGCTGTGATAACGATAGCCGTACAAGCGATGATGGTGCATGAGCGGTGGAACATGTCATTGTTGGAGAAAGATCCCACAAAGATGGTCATCTCTGCCACGAAACCAGAGAAGCCCGGCAAACCGAGGTTGGCAAGACCGGCAATCACATAACCTACAGAGAGGAATGGCATGATCTTCATCAAACCGCCCAACTGACGAACGTCACGCGTGTGGGTACGACCATAGATCATACCGATCAGGGCGAAGAAGAGTGCCGTCATCAGACCGTGTGAAAGCATCTGGAGCACGGCTCCCGTGCAAGCGGTCTTGGTCATCATCAGCAGGGCGAAGAGCACCATGCCGCAGTGAGACACTGATGAATAGGCGTTGATATACTTCAAGTCGGTCTGTACACAAGCCGAGAACGCACCGTAAACCACAGAGATGGTGGTGAGGATAAGGAAGATCCAAGCGAGTTCGCGGGCAGCGTCAGGCAACAGGAACATGGCGATGCGGAAACAGCCATAGCCACCGAGCTTCATCAGCACACCTGCATGAAGCATGGACACAGCCGTAGGGGCCGAAGCATGACCGTCGGGAGACCATGTATGGAAGGGGAACAAAGCACCCAACACACCGAAGCCGATAAAGATGAACGGGAAGAACACCTTCTGCACTGCCACCGGAATGGCGTGGTGCTGGGCTATCTCAAGGATGTTCATCGTAGAAGCTCCGTTGAAGAAATAGATGCCGAGCAAACCGAGAATCAGCAAGGCGGAACCGCCCATCAGCATCAAGGTCAGCTTCATGGCTGCATATTCCTTCTGACCGCTACCCCACACACCGATCAACAGGTACATAGGAATCAGCGCCACCTCATAGAACATGAACATGGTGAACATGTCGATGGAGATGAAGAAACCGTAAACACCTGTAGAAAGCAGAGTGAACCAGAGGAAGTATTCCTTGGTCATCGGCTTCAACTGCCAAGAAGCAAAGGTGCCGGTGAAGACGATGATGCTCGAAAGAAGCAACATCACCACAGAGATGCCGTCGACACCCACCGAATAGGCGATGTGGAGCGGACGGAACCATTCTACGCTATACTGGAAGAGCATCGTGTCGGTGTTGCCGGCAGAACGCATCTGGATGAATGTAATCGTCAACCAGACGGACAAGGCAAGAAGACATGATGAACCTGCCACCATCACGCCACGTACCTGATTGAGGTTGCGTGCAGCCCAAAGACCGAGCAACATCAGGACGGGAATTACTACGAATAATGTTAATATACTCATTTCTGTTATTCTATTCTAAGTTTACAATGCGCAAAGCAGGATGAGCGTGAGAGCCACCGTTCCAGTGAGGAACCATACCGCATACTGGCGAACGTCGCCACTCTGCCATGGACGGATGGATTCTCCAGCCTCGTTGGCACCCCAAGCCATGAAGTTGAACGTGCCGTCTACAACGTGACGGTCGAACCATGCAATCGGTGTGGAGATGAAACGGAAGATGATCTTGTGAGTGATGAACATCCAAACCTCATCGAGATAGAAACGGCGATAGGCAGCCTGGTGCAGACGGGGGAACTTCTTGGCGAGATAATCTGCCACGGGTGTTTCCTCTCCTTTATACATATAGGTGGCAAGACCGATGCCGAGGATGGCGAGCACCGTGCTCGTGCCGGCAACTGTCCAGTTGGTATGTGTGCCGAAAGCAAGTCCGTTGGCAGATACGAGGCTGCCGAACTCAAAGATGTGGAGCGTGCCAAGCACACCGACCACCACCGTGATGATGCTCAGGAAAACCAGCGGGAAGGTCATCACAGCGGGTGCCTCGTGAGGCTCGTGTGCGCCGTTTGCCTTGTTGGTCTCATAATAGCTCTTGCCCCAGAAGATCACGTAGTAGAGACGGAACATGTAGAATGCCGTCATCGTAGCGATACCGCTCATGATCACGCCCATCACCGGAGAGAAGTTGTAGCATGCCACGAGGATCTCGTCCTTGGAACAGAAGCCCGAGAAGAACGGAATACCAGAGATGGCAAGACAGCTGATCAAGAATGTCCAGTGAGTGATGGGCATATACTTACGCAGACCGCCCATGTACATCTTCTCATTGGAATGAACAGCGTGGATGATGCAACCGGCACCCAAGAACAGACAAGCCTTGAACATGGCATGGGTGAAAAGATGGAACATGCCAGCCATATAACCGAGTCCGTTGCCGTCAGCATATTCTGCTGTGGTGTTGGCAACTACGGTCATTGCCTCGTTGGCTTCGGGCATACATACGCCGAGTGCCACAAGCATGAAACCGATCTGTGAGATGGTAGAGAACGCCAACACACGCTTGATGTCGCTCTGGCAACATGCTACGGCAGCAGCATAGAAAGCGGTGAACGCTGCCACATATGCCACATAGTGCAAGGTCTCGGGAGCATACTGAATCCAAATGGGGAACAGACAAGCCACCTGATAGACACCGGCAACGACCATGGTCGCAGCATGGATAAGGGCAGATACAGGCGTAGGACCTTCCATAGCGTCGGGCAACCAGATGTGCAACGGGAACATCGCACTCTTACCGGCACCACCGATAAACATCAGGAACAGTGCCGTAGGAAGCAGCCAACTGGCATTCTGCAGACGAACCACCTGGTCGGGAGTCATCTGGGAGATGTCGAAGTCGAACGTACCGATATAGAAGCTATAGAACAGAATACCGATCAAGAAGAAGAGGTCGGCAAAGCGGGTCACGATGAAAGCCTTCTTGGAAGCCGCCACTGCCGCATGCTGTGGATAATAGAATCCGATGAGCAGATAAGAGCAGACACCCACAAGCTCCCAGAAGAGATACATCTGGAAGATGTTGGTGGCAACCACCAAGCCGAGCATACTCATGGTGAAAAGAGAAAGGAAAGCATAGTAACGCTGGAAACCTTTCTCGCCATGCATATAGCCGAATGAATAGACGTGAACCATAAAGCTGACCGTGGTGATCACCACAAGCATCATGGCAGAAATCGGCGTGATGCGGAAGCCCATGTCGAACAGCAAGTGTGCGCCGAAGATGTTTCCGAAGTCAAGCCACGTGAAATGCCATGCCGTCACAATGGGATAAAGACCGTCGGTGCCACGTCCCTGCCCTACGAAATATTCGAAGGCAGTGTAAACCGACATCGCAAACACCACACCCATCAGCGTAGTGCCAATCAATCCCGCAACCTTGTGAGACATTTTCATGCCCGCCAGACCGAGTATCAGAAAACTCAGGAACGGCAGCACAAGTATCAAAAATGAATAAGTGTAATCCATTGTCTTTTGTTTTGTGGAATGAATTATAATTTCATATTCTCAATACTGTTCACTTGGTCGCTGTTGAAGTGACGGTAAACATTCAGGATGATGGCAATCGCCACGGCTGTTTCTGCGGCACTCACGCCGATAGAGAACAGTGTGAAGAAGAAGCCTTCAAGCTGACCGGGATAGAGAATACGGTTGAACGCGGCAAAGTTGATGTCCACCGAGTTCAGTACCAGCTCAATAGAGATGAGCATTGCGATAAGATTGCGGCGGGTGACAAAGCCGAACACGCCGATGAAGAACAGAAGTGCACTAAGCACGAAATAACATTCTACTGGAATCATACTACTTTTCCTCCTCTTGTTTACGTGCCACAACAATGCCACCGATGATACATGCCAGAAGAAGCACAGAGATGAACTCGAAAGGAAGCACATACTGGTACTTGTCGGAACCAAGCAGCGCATTGCCGATGGAAGACATCGGCACTTCCTGGTCTGCCAACTGGCATGACATGTCTATAAACTTGTTCTTCAGCAATACGACAACCACTGTGGCGAATCCGATCAAAGAAACCAAAGCGCCAAAGGCGGCACGACTGCCTTTCACTCTCTCAACCAAGCCCTGAAGCGTGCGCTTGCTCACCAGTTGGATGGCAAACACATAGAGCATCGTGATGCCGCCGGCGTAAACGCTGATCTGGGCAGCTCCAAGGAATGTGTAATCAAGCAAGAAGTAAAGACCTGCCACTCCGAAAAGCACAAACAGCAGGAATGTGGCTGCTCGCATGATTCGCTTTGTAAGCACGCACATGATGGCTGAGCCGAGAATAACGACTGCCAAGATGCAAAACATTACTAAATTAGCCATATCTGTTACTTCCTATTATTTTGTTTTGGTATTAAACTTGCCTATCTCCATCGGTGCACCACCGTCGAGAATGTTAGGCAACGAACTTTCATACTGTTCCTTGTCAAGATGCAATACCAGCTTGTCGCGGTCGAACACAGCATTCTCGAAATCGTTGGTAAACTTGATTGCATCGAAGTTGCAGGCATTCACGCACAACTCGCAGAACATGCAGTCGCCAAGATCATACTGATAGTCCACAAGCTGGCGTTTCTTCTTGCCGTCTTCTGTGGTCACCATCTGCGACACAATCTTGATGGTGTCGTTAGGACAAGCCTTCTCACACAACGTACATGCCACGCATTTCACGGCTCCGTTCTCGTCACGGTTCATCACCAAACGACCACGGTGACGTGCAGACACGTGCAGGGTTGTCTTGCGGTTTTCAGGATACTGCTCCGTGCTCTTTGCCGTGAAGTACTCCTTGAAAGTAGTCTTCATGCCGACAGCGAGCGTCTTGACAGCAGCACCTATTTCTCCGAAATATGATTTATTGTTTTCCATTTACTTTATCTGTTAAAAGTGCCAGCCCAAAGCCACAATCACTGTCATCAAGACAAGGTTAATCAGACAGAGCGGCATAAGATATTTCCATTCAAGCTTCAATATCTGGTCGATACGGAGACGGGGGAATGTCCAACGCACCCACATCAACAGCCATACTACAGCGAATGTCTTGCCCAGGAACCAAACGATACCCGGAATGTAATTCATGATGCCGTCGAATGCTTCAATGCCGATATTCACAGGAGCCCAACCGCCAAGGAAGATGGTCGTGGCGATGCCTGCGACAACAAAGAGATTCAGATACTCGGCAAGATAGTAGAAGCCGAAGCCCATACCGCTATACTCTGTATGGTAGCCGGCGGTCAACTCACTCTCGGCCTCAGCCAAGTCGAACGGACCACGGTTAGCCTCTGCATTACCAGCCACGAGATATACGAGGAAAGCAATGATGGCAGGAATGTGTCCGCGGAAGATGAGCCAGTTCCAAGGTCCAGTCTGGAAATCCACGATTTCGGAAACTTGCATAGAACCAGTCAGCACCACGGCTGCTATCAAGCAAAGCGCAAGAGACATTTCATAAGAAATGAGCTGCACGGCGCCACGCATGGCGGAAACAACGGAATACTTGTTGTTACTACCCCAACCTGCCATAAAGATACCGACAATGCCGATACTGGAGATGGCGGAGAGAAGGAACACGCCCACATTGAAGTCGAGCACTTCGGCGCCCTTGTTCCAAGGCAGGAACGAGAACGTACCGACAGAGGCGATAATCACAAGGAAAGGCGCAATGAAATACAAGAGCTTGTCGGCTTTGTCTACGGTGAAGATCTCCTTGATGAGCATCTTCAGCACGTCGGCAAAGACCTGGAAGATACCCCAAGGTCCCACACGCATCGGGCCAAGACGGCATTGGAAATAGGCGCAGACCTTGCGTTCCATAAATATCAAGGCAATAGCCAGCAGTGCGTAGCCCACCAGGATGAGCACGCCCACCAGTATGCACTCAATCAGGATTGACAGAAAATCCCCCAAGCCCAATGTCTGGCGGAGAAGCGCATCAACCCATGTTGTTACTGTACTAAAATCAAACATTTGTCTAATGTTTTTGAATCATAAATAAGAAATACTATCGGTCGATGTCGGGGATTACGAAGTCGATGGCAGCACCTGTCGTAATCAAGTCTGCAATCTTCTGTCCGCTACACATCTTGTCGAGAGCTCCTGTCAGAGAAAGTCCCATCGGGCGCATCTTCATTCGGTAAGGACTCTTGTCGCCCTTTGAATCGAGATAAACGCCAAACTCACCGCTGGCACCCTCTACAGCGAAATACCACTGTCCTTCCGGCACCTTGATGATCGGTTTCTGCTTGATATAGAATTCGCCCTCTGGAATGTTGTCGATCAAGGCCTCGATGATGTTGAGACTCTGATACAATTCCTGGATATGCACATAGTAGCGATCCATGGAATCGCATCCCGTCAGTGTGATTTCCTGCCAGTCTACCTTATCATAGCAATCATAAGGATGACGCTTACGTGTATCGTTGTGCCAGCCGGCAGCACGTCCGGCAGGTCCTGTGACACCATAGTTGATGCAATCCTCAAGTCCCATCGGGCCTACGCCTTCAAGACGGTTGTGTGTGATCACATTGTCGCCGAACACGTCGAGATATTCCTGTATCATCGGACGAAGATACTTGCAGAGCTTCTTTGTATTCGCCACGAAATTAGGATCGATGTCTGCCTGGCATCCGCCGATGCGGTAGTAGTTCTGGATCAGTCGGCCGCCTGTGGTCTCTTCCATCACATTGAGGATGTGTTCACGGTCGCGCATGCAATAGAGGAATGCGGTGAGTGCACCCAAGTCCTGTGCGGTACAACCAAGATAGAGCAGGTGGCTGTTGATACGCTGCAACTCGTCCATGATGGTACGGATGTAGTGGATACGATCTGAAAGTTCGATACCCATACCCTCTTCAATCACGCCGACAAGGGCATGACGGTGCATCATGGCAGAGAGATAGTTCAAACGGTCGGTCATCGCCAGCGTCTGAGGATAGGTCATGCCTTCCCACATCTTCTCAATACCGCGGTGGATATAACCGAGATGGGGATAGATGCGCTTGACGGTTTCGCCGTCCAGCACGGTCTGCAAGCGGAGCACACCATGAGTTGACGGGTGGTTAGGTCCGATATTGACCACGTAATCGTCTTCCTGGAACAAACGGCGCTGGGTAGCTACCAGATGTCCTTCACCATCCAGACTATATTCTACCGTATAATCTGATTCTGGTTCATCTGTCAACGGGAATTTGTTTGCCTCCGGACTCATGTCAAAGTCCTTGCGGAGAGGATAGCCGTTGAAGTCTGTGCGGAGGAACAAGCGGCGCATGTCGGGGTGACCCAGGAACTTGATGCCTACGAAGTCGAACACCTCACGTTCCAGCAAGTCTGCCACCTTCCACAAGTCGATGACCGTAGGAATGACATCACTTCCATCCACTTTCTTGGCAATGGTCTTGACTGAGCAGCGCTCGTTGTTGTCTGTATTCTCAAGGATATAGATACATCCGAGCCCTTCTTCTCCGAAGTCTTCGCCAATGATGGTAACAAGGTAGTCGAAATGTTTCTCGTTCTTCAACTTTGCCATTTCCATGGAAAAGTTATCGAATGTGAGTTCAATGTTATTCAGTTTCATGTCTTATACCTTATTATATTATTCAGTTATTCCCTTCTGTGCGTCGAAATCTTCGGGCACATCGGTCACGATAATCGGTTCTTTCTGGCCGAGTTTCTCTGTAGCCACAAGGTTCTCGTTGCTCAAGCCACGCAGACCGCCTTTGCTCATAGAGAGTTCCTTCTCTGCTGCGGTCATCTTGTGATTGGCGCCACCGAAGAACTTTTCGATCTTCACCTTGCGCTGCAACTGCATCATACCATAGAGGATAGCCTCCGGACGTGGCGGGCAACCAGGCACATAGACGTCTACCGGTACCAGCTCGCTGATGCCACGCACCACATTGTAGCTCTTCTTGAACGGACCGCCGCTGATGGTGCATCCGCCTACAGCCACAACATACTTGGGCTCTGCCATCTCGTCATACAAGCGCTTGAACACGGGTGCCATCTTGTTGGTAATCGTACCGGCACACATGATCAGGTCTGCCTGACGCGGTGAGTTACGGGTAACCTCAAAACCGAAACGGGAGAAGTCGTAACGTGCACAGCCCACAGCCATGAACTCGATACCGCAACAGCTGGTACCGAAAGTGAGAGACCAAAGAGAATTGGAACGACCCCAGTTGATAGCCTGGTCAAGTGTTCCTACAACTACATTCACGCCGCCCTCATGCAACTCGTTTACAATCTTTTCGAGTCCTTCGTTGTCCTTAAACTCGCCATAAGGGATACTTTTGATAACAGGCTTTCTTACTTCCATTCCAGCGCTCCTTTCCGCCAGGCGTAAGCCAAGCCAAATACCAATACCAGCATGAAAAAGCCAATGCTGCAAAGTGCCATGGCTCCAAACTGCTTAACTACAACTGCCCAAGGATAAAGGAACACGGTCTCGATGTCGAACACGAGGAAGAGGATAGCGAAGAGATAGTATCCCAAATTAGCGGGGAGCCAAGAGGTTCCACGTGTAGGAATACCACACTCAAACGGTTGTCCTTTCACGGGGTTGTACGAGCGAGGACCAATGAGTTTCGCAACCACATAAGCTCCTACTACCAATACAGCAGCCGTCAAGATAACGGTGATTAATAAGATAGAATACATATATATGTTTAATATAAATTACGCCTACTATAAAAGGCGGTGCAAAGTTAATAAATTTATCGTTAACACAGAATACTTTAACATTAGAAATATAACCGAACAAAGATTTATTGACTAAGAGCAAGCACCACCCTACTGCCATAAGCTGTTATATACCGTGATAGCGTGCCAGCTCCTCTATCGGACTGCGAACGATGCGGCCAAGTTTCACGTTTTCCAGCACAGCGGCTTCCCGTAAAGGTTTCTCAAAGAAGTGCGCCACACTGCCAATGGCACCGACAGTCAGTTCGGGGCGGTGATAGCGCGAAACGTTGTTGCGGAAAAACTGCCGGAAGTTGTCAACCACCAAGGCATGGAGAGCCTCATCGTCAAGATGCTTTGCAATGAACGGACACACGGATGCCAGGAAACGATTGGCAAGGGGCTGACGATACACCTTGTCGATAATCTCTGCCATCGTCAGACCGGAAGCATGTTCGAAATCACGCTTCAGCTGTTCACTAAGCCGTCCTTTATACAAGGCGTTGAAAAACAGGCGTCCCAGCACTGCCCCACTACCTTCATCACCGAGGATATAACCTAACGGCGGCACATTCTCCGTCACACGCTTGCCGTCATACAGGCATGAATTAGACCCCGTTCCAAGAATACAGGCAATGCCTTCCTCATGTCCGCAAACAGCGCGGGCTGCCGCCATCAAATCACCCTGACATTCCACTTCCGTATCAGGGAATATATGCAAAAACAAATCTGTCATCCGCGGGAGCATCTCCTGCCGACATCCGCTACCATAAAAATACAAGTTGGACACGCTGACCATTTTACGGTCATCAAGCTGGGGAAGAAGTTCTTCTCCGACAATCTCTGCGATGGTATCCATTGACTGATGGAAAGGATTGAGTCCTTGTGTCGCCATCCGCTTCACCACATGTCCGTCTTCCGCCATGCACCAGTCGGTCTTGGTGCTTCCGCTATCTGCTATCAATATCATACGTATAAAATATAATGGGGGAACTCCTGCGCCCTGCGCAAGAATTCCCCTCGATTTGCATTTCAATAGACCCTTGGTCCGAATATAAAGGTGCCCACTCTAACCATGGTGCTGCGGCATTGCACGGCAATCTTGTAATCGTGACTCATACCCCAACTGCGTTCGCAGAACGACGGTTCGTCGGCAAAATAGCGAGCCTTCACTTCGTCGAAGAAATCTGCAGCCTCGTTAAACTCCCTGCTTATCTGCGACTCATCGTCTACATTGCTCGCCATCATCATCAAGCCACAGATGCGCACGTTGTTCAAGCTGCGCCATTCACCGGCTTCAAGCATTTCACGGCAAGCATCCACAGACAGTCCATATTTCGTGGCTTCCTCGGCAATATGCAACTCCAGAAGCACGTCGATGACACGGTTGTTCTTGGCGGCATGCTTGTTGATTTCCTTGAGAAGCTTCAGCGAGTCTACCGCTTCTATCATCGATATGTAGGGTGCGATGTATTTCACCTTGTTGGTCTGCAAATGGCCGATAAAGTGCCACTCTATATCTTTGGGCAGAGACTCCACCTTACGCGCCAACTCCTGCTCATGGCTTTCGCCGAAGATACGCTGACCCTCTGCATATGCAGCCTCGATATATTCGTTGGGGTGATATTTGCTTATGGCCACGAGGCGCACGCCCGACGGGAGGTTATTCTGCACCTCACGAAGATTTTTAGCCACGTCTGTTTCCATACTCATGATTTCTGCCTCCTGTTTATTTCTTCTCTTCAGCCTGTTCGTATTCGGGTTTGTCGTCTTTCTCCATCTTCTTGGCTGCCGACTTCACATGCTCAAAAACATCCATAATGGCGGTTTCGGCAACGCTGCTGATGGTATAGTCTATCATTCCGCCGCCCATCGCCTCTTCGATATGCTTCACGGCACCCGAGAAGCTGGCGGCCTGCACGAGATAGTACACATTGCTGCGCTTTTCCTTGGAGCTCTTTTCGTCGATCGTGATAAACTGGAGCTTGGCCTTATACCACTTGTCGTCGGCATCCATATCGCTGAAAAATATTTCGTGATAAGAAGCGGGAGAAATGTTCTTGATCGTGAAATCACCGCTGATATAAGCTGAGATTTCTTCTGTGATGGACGCCTCAGCCTCTGAGAAGCTCAAAGCATCAACCACATATTGTTCGGTCACTTCCTTTTCCTGGCCGTCTTCCATCATCTTTTGATAGCGTACTTTGGTTTCAAACCAATTCGCACTTAATGTTCTCATTGTTTTCCGTATTTGTTTTTGCGTTCAATTATTGACGGCAAAATTACGCAAATTCCACGAACGAGCCAAAGTTTTGTTTTCTTTTATGCTTGGCCTGACCTCATTCACCAACGAGGTTAACCTCATCCGCCCACGAGGTTAACCTCATCCGCCCACGAGGTAGTACCTCATTGCCCATCGAGGTAGTACTTCATTGGCCATCGAAGTACTACTTCATTGCCCACCGAAGTACTACTTCATTATTCAACGGGGTAACATGGATTATATTTTGGCCTATGCGACGAGCATTCTTTCAAGCGAAAACATTCCTGTTTGCAGAAAATAAAAACCACGTTTTATTTTGTTCTTCAGTCTATTTACACTACCTTTGCACTCTTGAAAATAATTATTTTTTATTTATATGCCTGAAATATCAGTTCGCGGTCTGGAAATGCCCGAGTCGCCTATTCGTAAATTGGCACCTTTGGCAGCTGCCGCAAAGAATAAAGGAATAAAAGTTTACCACTTAAATATCGGTCAGCCCGACCTGCCCACACCACAGGTCGGACTCGACGCCTTGAAGAATGTTCACCGCCAAGTGCTTGAATATTCTCCATCCCAGGGCTATTTGTCATACAGACAAAAACTCACAGCCTATTACAAGAAATACAACATCAACGTAGACGCCGACGACATCATCATCACGTCGGGCGGCTCGGAGGCAGTATTGTTTGCCTTCATGTCGTGTCTGAACCCGGGTGACGAAATCATCGTGCCGGAACCAGCCTACGCCAACTACATGGCATTTGCCATCTCTGCCGGAGCCAAGATACGCACCATCGCCACAACCATTGAGGAGGGATTCTCTCTGCCTAAAGTGGAGAAGTTCGAGGAACTTATCAACGAACGCACACGCGCCATCATGATCTGCAACCCGAACAACCCGACAGGCTATCTCTACACACGCCGCGAAATGAACCAGATCCGCGACCTCGTGAAGAAATACGACCTCTATCTCTTCTCCGACGAGGTTTACCGCGAATACATATACACCGGATCGCCCTATATCAGTGCTTGCCACCTGGAAGGCATCGAGCAGAACGTGATTCTCATCGACTCCGTATCCAAGCGCTACAGCGAGTGCGGCATCCGCATCGGTGCACTCATCACCAAGAACAAAGAGGTGCGTGCCGCTGTGATGAAGTTCTGCCAGGCTCGTCTTTCTCCGCCACTCATCGGACAGATTGTAGCCGAAGCGTCCCTTGATGCGCCCGAAGATTACTATCGTGATGTGTATGACGAATACGTAGAACGACGCAAATGTCTCATCGACGGACTCAACCGCATCCCTGGTGTCTACTCCCCCATCCCGATGGGCGCTTTCTACACCGTGGCAAAGTTGCCCGTGGACGACAGCGAGAAGTTCTGCCGCTGGTGTCTCGAATCATTCAGCTACGAGGGCGAAACCATCATGATGGCACCTGCGTCCGGTTTCTACACCACTCCAGGTGCAGGCATCAACCAGGTGCGCATCGCCTATGTGCTGAAGAAAAAAGACCTGGAGCGTGCACTCTTCGTGTTGCGCAAAGCCCTTGAAGCATATCCCGGACGGGTAATGGAAGAATAATTCATGAACTTTCCCCTTTTCATAGCAAGACGCATATTCGGCGACAACGGTGACAAGCGCAAGGTTTCGCGCCCTGCCATCCGCATCGCTACGGCAGGTGTCGCCATCGGACTGACGGTGATGATCATATCCGTCTGCGTGGTCATCGGTTTCAAGCACACCATCCGAGACAAGGTGGTGGGCTTCGGAAGTCATATCACCGTGGCGAATTTCATGACCCTCCAAAACGGAGAACAATATCCGATATGCACCGACGGCAACATCATCAAGACCGTCAAGGGCATTGACTGTGTAAGCCATGTGCAGCGTTTCGCCATGAAACAAGGCATCCTCAAGACCAACACCGACTTTCTCGGCGTGATGCTCAAGGGTATCGGTCCTGACTACGACACCACGTTTATCCACAAGAACATGGTGGACGGGCATCTTCCGAAGTTCAGCGACACCGCCAGCCACAACCAACTGGTCATCTCGAAGACGATGGCAGACAAGCTGAAACTAAAGGTGGGCGACCGTATCTTCACCTATTTTATAAATAATGATGTGCGCATCCGCCGGTTCACGGTGGCCGGTATTTACCAGACCAACCTGAGCCGCTTCGACGAAGTCATCGCCTATACAGACCTCTACACAGCCGTGAAACTCAATGGTTGGGAACCCGACCAAAGTAGCGGACTGGAACTTACGCTCCACAATTTCGAGGAACTGCCCGTCGTTGCCGACCGAGTGGCACAGCGCATAAACCGCACTATTGACAACTACGGTGAGACCTACTCCAGCGAAACCATCAAAGAAGCCAACCCTCAGATATTCTCCTGGCTCAATCTGCTCGACCTCAATGTATGGATCATCCTGGGCCTGATGATTTGCGTGGCAGGCTTCACCATGATTTCAGGCTTGCTCATCATCATCCTTGAGCGCACCAACATGATCGGACTGATGAAGGCTCTCGGTGCGAAGAACCGCACCATCCGCCACACCTTTCTGTGGTTTGCTACCTTCATCATCGGACGAGGACTCATCATCGGAAACGTGCTCGGCATCGGTCTTACCCTACTCCAGCATTTCACAGGCTTGGTCAAACTCAACCCACAGACCTACTACGTAAGCACTGTTCCCGTGGAAATCGACCCGTTGCTCATCATCCTCATCAATGTCGCCACATTGGTGATCAGTGTCCTCGTGCTCATCGTGCCCAGCTACCTCGTTTCGCACATTCACCCCGCGAAATCAATGCATTATGAGTAACAACAAGAAAATAATGCACAATATATTTGTCCGTGTGCAAAAATGATAGTATCTTTGCACAATATTAATGTATATTGTGCAATGGAATCAATACCAAGCTTCAATTCTTATATAGAAAAGAGCATCCTTAAGAACTGGGACTCAGACGCCTTTACCGATTATAAAGGTTCCACACTCCAATACCATGACGTGGCACGCAAGATAGAAAAGCTCCACATCATGTTTGAAAACAGTGGCGTGGTGCGTGGTGACAAAATCGCGCTTTGCGGCCGCAACAGTTCACACTGGGCTGTAGCCTTCCTCGCCACCCTCACCTACGGAGCTGTGGCAGTGCCCATTCTTCACGAATTCACGGCAGACCAGATTCATAATATCGTGAACCACAGTCAGGCAAAACTTCTGTTTGTCGGTGATGTGGTCAACACGATTATCAACCCTGCCAAAATGCCCGACCTTGAAGGCATCATCTACATCCCCGACTATTCTTTGGTCGTCTCACGCACAGACAAGCTCACGTTTGCCCGCGAGAACCTGAACCGCATTTTCGGCGAAAAATTCCCCAAGTATTTCCGTAAGGAACACGTGAGCTATTACAAGGAACAAAGTCCTGACGAGCTCGCGCTGATTAACTACACCAGCGGAACCACAGGATTTTCGAAAGGCGTGATGCTCCCCTACCGTGCCCTGTGGGGTAACCTTGACTTTGCCTACGACGTGCTCGGCAAGACCATTGCTCCGGGTTCCAACACCATCAGCATCCTGCCCATGGCACACATGTATGGCATGTCGTTCGAATTCCTCTTCGAATTCACCCATGGCTGCCATGTCTACTACCTCACCCGCGTGCCATCGCCCGCCATCGTAGCACAGGCTTTTGCCGATGTCAAACCTTCGATCATCATCGCCGTACCGCTCATCATCGAGAAGATTATACGCAAGAAGGTATTCCCAAAGATACAGAACAACCGCGTCCGTCTGTTGATGAGCATGCCCGTCATCAGCAAGAAGGTGAAGCAGAAAATCTGCGAGCAGGTCTATCAGGCGTTCGGCGGCAACTTCTACGAAATCATCATCGGAGGTGCTGCCCTCAACCAGGAAATCGAGAAGTTCCTGCGTTCGATCGACTTCCCGTTCACCATCGGCTATGGTGCCACGGAGTGTGCACCCATCATCACCTATGATGACTGGCACGACCATGCAGTAGGTTCCTGCGGAAAAGCCGTGCTTCACATGGACGTAAAGATCTTGAGTCCTGACCCAGAGAACATTCCGGGCGAGATTGTGACCAAGGGAACCAACGTGATGCTCGGTTACTACAAGAACGAGGAAGCCACCGAACAGGCTCTCGACGAGGAGGGATGGTATCACACGGGCGACCTCGGCGTCATGGACAAGCATGGCAACGTGTATATCAAAGGACGCAGCAAGAACATGCTGCTCGGATCTTCCGGTCAGAATGTTTATCCTGAGGAAATAGAAGACAAGCTCAATTCGATGCCTCTTGTCAACGAGTGTCTCGTGGTGCAAGACGGCGATAAACTGGTCGGTTTGGTATATCCCGACCATGACGAGGCGAAACAGATGGGTTTCAACGATGAGGACATCAAGAATGTGATGGAACAGAACCGCAAGGATCTCAACCAGATTATCCCCGCCTACTGCAAGTTGGCACGCATCGTCATCCAGACTGAAGAGTTTGAAAAGACGCCCAAAAAGAGCATCAAACGCTATCTTTACAAGTTGAACTAACGTAAAGCACCATTTACTCTAAAGCATGAAAACATCTGACAACGGGTGTTTTCATGCTTTAGCGTATTTTTTGTTCACCACAATACCATAAGAAGAAAGCATGAAAATAGCAGTATTTTGTTCGGCTAACAAGAATATCGACCCTGATTACTTCGCCCTAACGGAAGAGTTGGGCAAATGGATGGGTGAGAACGGACACGACCTCGTTTTCGGAGGATGCAACATGGGACTGATGGAATGTATCGGCAAGGCTGTAAAAGCTCATGGCGGCCGCACCATCGGCGTGGTACCCTCGCTGATAGAGAAAGGTGGCAGGACTTTCGGCGATCTTGACGTAGAAATCCCTTGCAACAACCTCTCCGACCGCAAAGACCTGATGCTCGCCCAAAGCGATATCATCGTTTCCTTGCCTGGCGGCATCGGGTCACTCGACGAAATCTTTACGGTTGCTGCCTCGCATACCATAGGCTATCACCACAAGATGGTCATCCTCTACAACATGAAAGGCTTTTGGAACACAACTATTGCCTTGCTCAACGACCTGCAGGAGAAAGGCATGATACGCGGCGATTGGCACGACTACATCGAAGTGGCAAACGACTTCGAAGAACTCAATCAAAAGATTACTTGTCCACAATCAAGTCTTTCACTTCCTGACGCACATAGGGTTTGATGTCTTTCAGCGCCACGTTGAAGGATACCAAACCTGCCGCATAGGGAGCAATCTCATATTGCTGATAGACAAAGCAGAGGCTGTCGCCCTCGATGTAGGGTGTGTTTGTAGGGAGTGGTATCAAGTGGTAGCTGCCATTGGTGCCCAAAAGATCCAGATACTCATAGATGGAGGAAATCTTGAAGTCTTCATCTCCGCACTCCTTAAAATAATGTTCCACGCCCTTTTGCAGAATCTGCTGCAATGCACGCGTCAGGCAAGAATCGATAGTCATCTCGATGGGCTTGTTGGTAAGTTTGCTGATGTTGAGATGATAGCTGGTGAAACTGCCGTGCGCTCCGCCCACCTCATCATAAGCCTTCATCTGATAGGTGACATAGGTGGAGGTTTCCGCCACCTTGCTTATCTTCACGTCGCTGCATACGTGAGGTTTGTCACTTCCAGGAAATTCACGCTGTTGCGCTGCCAGGAACCTTGCGGCGCCCTTGCCGTAATAGTCAATCATCTTCTGCGCCAGAAGTACACTGCCTTCGTAACGGGGATAATCCCTCAGTGCCACCTTTTCTTCCGAGAAATGATAAGGCACATACAGATTGCCAAGTTGTTTGCCGATGAAAGCCTTGACGGTTTGCGAGAGGCTGTCGTTGCCACGGGGATAATCTACGCAGATGGTGCTCTGGACGGTGGAGTCGGCACTGTAGCATACAAAACAGAAACGTTCCGTCGCCAATGTGTCTTGCACAGAGGCAAGGGCATTGGATTCTTTGACCACAGAGTCAACCATAGATTTCTGCGTGGATGTTTTACAGCTAGCAACGACAATAGCAAGGGCTATCATTCCCAAGAGAATAGCGGGTAATCTTTTCATACGTTTATTCATACATCCTTTTTCTCTAATATTTGGAGGCAAAAATAAGCATTTCCCATCGCAAATTCATAAAAAGCAATAATATTTTGGTATCATTTCCATAAAAAGCAAGGCTTCAGTGGTATTATACAATGTTCAATCCCTTGATGGGAACAAAATAATTTGGCGGTTTCAATATAATATCGTAAATTTACAACCTAACTTCAAAAAGGCAGCAATATGAAATATCCTATAGGCATACAGGACTTTGAAAAAATCATAGAGGACGGATTTGTGTATCTTGACAAAACCGCCCTCATTTATGATTTGGTGCATAATGGCAATATTTACTTTCTGTGTCGCCCCCGGCGGTTCGGAAAGTCATTGCTGGTGTCTACCTTAAAATGCTATTTTGAAGGAAAAAAGGATTTATTCAAGGGCCTTGCCATTGATAAGCTGGAGACGGAATGGAAGCAGTACCCTGTGTTCCATATTGACTTCAACGGAATCAATTTCACAGAGGCGGGATTGCTGGACAGAACATTGGAGGGATTTGTCAAAAAGCAAGAGGCCCTTTGGGGAAAGGATGAGTTCGCGGAAGGCTTGGGAAGCCGATTCGCTGCAGTTCTAAAGGCTGCCCATGAGAAGACTGGACTCCGTGCCGTGGTCTTGATAGATGAGTACGACAAGCCTTTGCTGGATGTCTTGGATCAAGAGTTGTACATCACCATTGATGGGCAGCAACGCAAGTTGGAGGATTGGAACCGTGAGGTGTTGAAAGGGTTTTATTCGGTCTTCAAGGCTGCGGATGCCGACTTGCAGTTTGTGTTGCTTACGGGTGTCACCAAGTTCTCGCAGGTGAGCGTGTTCAGCGGATTCAATCAGCCCAATGACATCAGTTTGGATGACCGCTATGAGGCTCTTTGTGGAATTACCAAGGATGAGCTGTATTCCACTTTCAAGGAACCCATCAAAGCGATGGCAGCGAGATTCAAGATGTCGGAGGAGGAGATGAAATATAAGCTAAAGCGCAAATATGATGGCTATCATTTCAGCCCGAATATGCTCGACATCTACAATCCATTCAGCATCTTGAATGCTCTGAGTAAGAGGATGCTGAGCGACTATTGGTTCGCCACGGGCACGCCTACATACTTGATTCGTCTGCTGTCTCATTGCAGGGAGAATCTGAATGAACTGACTGGGAAATTTTACCCAACGAGTAGTTTTGTGGATTATCGTGCCGATGCGGAGGCTCCTCTGCCGATGATTTACCAAAGTGGCTATCTTACCATCAAGGACTGGAATATGAACACCAATTCTTATCTCTTGGACTTTCCCAATGACGAGGTAAAAAATGGATTCTTGACAATGGCTGCAACCAGTTATTTGCAGCCCCAAGAGCCTACGGATGCTTTCGTCTTGCAAGTGGTAAACGTGATGGAGACGGGCGACTGCGACAAGCTGGAGAAGTTGCTCACCTCTTTCTTCGCCAGCATCCCCTATAGTCAGCGTCGCAAGGATGATGAGCGAGAGAAGGAACGTTACTTCCAATACACTTTCTATCTCATCCTACGGATGATTAGTTGTTTCACTGTCTATATCGAGAAGGAACAGAGCGAGGGAAGAGTGGATTGCATCGTAGAGACTCCGAAGTTTGTCTATATCTTCGAGTTCAAGCGAGATGGTTCGGCACTTGATGCTCTTGAGCAAATCAAAAAAATGGGATATGCGAGAGAGTATGCCGCAGATAGCAGAACCATCTATCAAATAGGCTGCAACTTCTCCTCGAAGACAGGAACGATTGACGGGTGGAAGGTGAAGTAATCTCCACACAAAGGATATCATCATACTGATAGTCCAATGGCAGTCGTTACCTAAATCATTTAAACAGAAAATCCCTTGAAGCGGCATCATGCACAAACTTCAAGGGATTATTGTTGATTAAAGCCGGGAATGGATTATTCCCACTCAATGGTTGCTGGCGGTTTTGAAGATATGTCGTAGCATACGCGGTTTACGCCCTTCACCTTGTTAATGATTTCGTTGCTCACCTTTGCCATGAAGTCGTAAGGCAAGTGAGCCCAGTCGGCTGTCATGGCATCTGTTGAAGTAACGGCACGCAAAGCCACAGGATGCTCATATGTACGTTCATCACCCATCACACCGACAGAGCGCACCGTGGAAAGGAGCACTGTGCCAGCCTGCCAGATTTGGTCATACAAAGAGACCTCTATCTCGCCATTTTCCATATTGGCAGGTACACCTGCCGCCAGCACACGACGAGCTTCCTCACCGTTGAGACGCACCTTATATTCACGAAGTCCACGGATATAGATGTCGTCTGCATCCTGAAGGATGCGAACCTTCTCGGGAGTGATGTCACCCAGAATACGAACGGCAAGCCCCGGACCGGGGAACGGATGACGCGTTATCAAGTGTTCCGGCATGCCAAGCGAACGTCCCACACGGCGCACTTCATCTTTAAAGAGCCACTTGAGCGGTTCGCACAACTGCAAGTTCATCTCCTTGGGCAGTCCGCCCACATTATGATGACTCTTGATTACCTTGCCCGTGATATTGAGCGACTCTATGCGGTCGGGATAGATGGTGCCCTGTGCAAGCCATTTGGCACCGGTCTGCTTCTTCGCCTCAGCATTAAACACCTCGACAAAGTCACGGCCGATAATCTTACGTTTCTGTTCCGGATCCGTCACGCCAGCCAAGTCGGCAAAGAACTTAGCTGAAGCATCCACGCCGATCACGTTGAGTCCAAGTCCCTCATAATCTTTCATCACATCACGGAACTCGTTTTTGCGAAGCATGCCGTGGTCTACGAAGATACATGTGAGGTTGCTGCCTATTGCCTTGTTGAGGAGCACAGCTGCCACGCTGGAGTCCACGCCACCCGACAAACCAAGTATCACCTTGTCGTCGCCAAGTTGCGCCTTCAGTTCAGCAACGGTCGTGTCTACAAACGAGTCTGCACTCCAGTCCTGCTTGCTTCCGCAGATATCCACCACGAAATTACGCAGGAGCTGCGTGCCTTGAAGTGAATGGAACACCTCGGGATGGAACTGCACAGCCCAAACAGGTTGGGTGGTAGAGGCATACGCTGCAAACTTCACGTTGGCTGTAGATGCAATACACTTGCAGTCTTCGGGAATGGCTGTGATGGTATCACCATGACTCATCCACACCTGCGAATTTTCCACAAATCCCTTGAACAACGGATTCTCGGCATCAAAATGACCAAGATTGGCACGTCCGTACTCACGTGAATCTGCAGCTTCTACCTTGCCGCCACATGCATACGAGATGAATTGTGCACCATAGCAGATGCCCAACACAGGAACACGCCCCACAAACTGGGTCAAGTCCACCTTGAACGCCTCCTTGTCATGCACGGAATAAGGCGAACCGCTCAGGATGACACCAATCACAGAAGGGTCGTCCTTAGGGAACTTGTTGTAGGGAAGAATTTCGCAGAAGGTGTCGAGTTCACGCACACGGCGGCCGATAAGCTGCGTGGTCTGTGAACCGAAATCGAGGATTATAATCTTCTGTTGCATTGAATATGATTTATTGGGTTATAATATTTTACTTTTCCAATGTGCCGAGAAAAGCGTCGGCTTGGGCAAGCGTGTCCAGCTTTCCCACATCCATTAAGCGGAGGTCGGGTTTAAAGAAACCTCTTATGTCGGCATCGGCACAGGTCTTCAGATAGAAATCGATGATGCCGAACTTGTCGGGAAAGGCATCCATCAACGGAAACAAACGGGGAGAAAAGATGTGGATGCCTGAGAATGCGTAGCGGTGGCATTGCGCCACATCGAGCTGTGGATAGGGACTGCGCACCTCACCCGTCTCAATATTGGTCCAGCCCACAAGCCGCATGTCATCGTCGAAAAGCAGATAGCGTTTGGTCGGGCGGTCGCTCACCAGAAGCGTTGCATCATGCTGGCGATGCCGGTCGTAGAAACTGCACAAGTCCACATTACTCAGTATGTCCACATTATGTATCAGTATAGGGAAGTCGTCAGAGAACAGCGCACGAGCCTTCTTGATACCGCCCCCCGTGTCGAGCAAACGGTCGCTCTCGTTGGAGATGCGGATGTCGAGTCCGAAATTGTCATGTGCGGCAAGGTATTCGATGATTTGTCCTGCGAAATGATGCACATTGACCGCTATCCTGTCTGCACCTGCATCCTTGAGAAGTTCGACCACATGCCGCAGGAGCGGCTCGCCGCCTACCGGGACAAGAGCCTTTGGCATGGTGTCAGTCAAAGGTTTCAGACGAGTGCCAAGCCCCGCCGCAAAAATCATTGCTTGCATAGTGTTCTCTCGTATGTGTGACATAACCGAGCACAAAGTTACGACATTTATCCGAGATACTATCAAAAACGCCCCAAAAACACCACAATCATCCGCGGCTTTTTCATCTAATATCGTGTACATGGAAACCAAATACCCGTCCTCAGTTTTGTCATGTCGCAAAAAATCAGTAACTTTGCAGCACGAAACAGGTTAACATTAAGGAATAAAGAGATATGTTTAAAGAAATGGCAGGAGAAGTGGCAGGAAAGGTGTGGAAATACCTGCACAGTCACGAAAATCAGGACTTCGATGCGCTCAAGAAAGCCACGGGCGAAAAGGCCGAGAACCTCTTTCTGGCGATAGGATGGCTGCTGAGGGAAAACAAGATTGTTGGAGATAACGGCATTTTCAATCTGAAATGAGTATTTAAATTTATTTAAAAAAAGTACGTCATACCTCCTATTCAAGGACTATAACGTACTTTTTTTGTATCTTTGTGGATACTTTTACCGAATTATAAGCACATTATAGAACACAACAGATGGACCATATAAGAAATTTCTGTATCATCGCACATATAGACCACGGCAAGAGTACGCTTGCCGACCGAATGCTTGAATACACAAAAACAATCAAAGTCACCGAAGGACAAATGCTCGACGACATGGATCTGGAGCGTGAGCGCGGCATCACCATCAAAAGCCACGCCATCCAGATGGAGTACGTTTCAGGTGGAGAGAAATACATCCTCAACCTCATCGACACTCCGGGACACGTGGACTTCTCTTACGAAGTGTCGCGAAGCATTGCAGCCTGCGAAGGGGCACTGCTTGTGGTCGACGCCACACAAGGAGTGCAGGCGCAGACCATTTCCAACCTCTATATGGCCATTGACCATGACTTGGAAATCATCCCCGTCATCAACAAGATAGACATGCCGAGTGCCATGCCGGAAGAAGTGGAAGACGAGATCATCGACCTGATCGGCTGTGACCGCTCTGACATCATCCGCGCATCGGGAAAGACAGGTGAAGGTGTGGGCGACATTCTGGAAGCAGTGGTACAGAGAATACCTCATCCAAAGGGTGATGACAAGGCACCGCTGCAAGCACTTATCTTCGACAGCGTATTCAACTCGTTCCGAGGCATCATCGCCTATTTCAAGATAGAGAACGGATGCATCAAGGCTGGCGACAAGGTGAAGTTCTTCAACACCGGCATGGAATATGCCGCCGACGAGGTGGGCGTGCTGAAGATGGATATGGTGCCTAAAAAGGAACTGCACACAGGTGAAGTGGGCTACATCATCAGCGGCATCAAGGACGCCACTGAAGTAAAGGTGGGCGACACGATTACCCACATCAGCCGCCCTTGCGAGAAAGCCATCGAGGGATTCCAGGAAGTGAAGCCAATGGTATTTGCCGGCGTCTATCCCATCGACCCGTCGGAATACGAGAACCTGCGTGCTTCGCTTGAGAAGCTGCAACTCAATGATGCTTCGCTCACTTTCTCACCCGAATCGTCTGTGGCATTAGGCTTCGGTTTCCGTTGCGGCTTCCTCGGACTTCTCCACATGGAAATCATACAGGAACGTCTGGACCGGGAATTCAACATGGATGTGATTACCACTGTGCCCAACGTATCATACATGGTCTACGACAAGCACGGAAACGTGAAGGAAGTGCACAACCCGTCGGGACTTCCAGACCCTACGCTCATCGACCATATCGAAGAGCCTTACATCAAGGCTTCTATCATCACCACGAGCAACTTCATCGGTCCGATCATGACGCTCTGTCTCGACAAGCGCGGGGAGCTGATAGACCAGCAATACGTGAGTGGCAACCGTGTGGAACTTCACTTCATGCTTCCTTTGGGAGAAATCGTCATCGACTTCTACGACAAGCTGAAGTCTATCTCGAAGGGCTACGCATCGTTCGACTACCACATCGACTGTTTCCGCCCGTCAAAACTCGCCAAACTCGACATCCTGCTCAACGGAGAACCCGTAGACGCTCTGTCTACACTCACCCATCAGGACAATGCCGTGACCTTCGGCCGCCGCATGTGCGAGAAACTGAAAGACCTCATACCACGCCAACAGTTCGACATCGCCATCCAGGCAGCCATCGGTGCCAAGATTGTGGCGAGAGAAACCATCAAGTGCGTGCGTAAGGATGTGACCGCCAAATGCTATGGCGGTGACGTGAGCCGAAAGCGCAAGCTGCTCGAAAAGCAGAAGAAGGGCAAGAAGCGCATGAAGCAGATCGGCAACGTGGAAGTGCCCCAGAAGGCATTCCTCGCTGTGCTGAAACTTGACTAACCGCTGAAAACTGATAATATTATGAAAGAGATGCAGAACACAACACGCGATATAGCACGCGAGTTGGCACGCAAGTACAGTACCATGACGCACGACGAGCTTGACATACTCGAAAGTGTGCTGGTGCCCATGAAGTTCGCCAAGAACGAGATGATACTCAAAACGGGCGAGGTGTGTCGCAACATTTACTATATAGACCGTGGTCTGGTTCGCCAATTCTATTTCAAGAACGGAAAGGAAGTTACGGAGAACCTGTGCGTAGACCACTCTGTATTCATGTGCATCGAAAGCCTTTTCCGGGAAGAGCCCACCCGTCTGCAAGTGGAAGCACTCGAACAGACCATTATCTACGCACTGCCCAAAGACCGGCTCGAAGAAGTGGCTTTGCACAATGTGAACATACAGATACTGTATAGAAAGATTCTCGAAGAGAGTCTGATCATTTCGCAGATACACGCCGACTTGGTTCGCTTCGAGAGCGCACAGGACAAATACAAGAAGCTCTGCAAAAGCTCACCGCAGATTGTATTGCGTGCCCCACTGGTCTACATAGCCAGTTATCTGCAGATGACACCGGAAACACTGAGCCGCGTGCGCTCCGCCACACTTGCAGAATAAAAACAAAGTACAAGAAACCGCATGAAAAGATTATTGATACTTGCACTAAGCGTGGTGGCGCTTGGTGCGTGCAAACATGAAAGCATCGAAGACAGGATTGCGCGAGAGGCACGTGCCTTCACGCAGAAGAACTGCCCCACTCCCGTGCAAAACCACATGAGGACAGACAGCATGGTTTTCGACATCACCACCCGAACGCTGACAGAATACCACACGCTCACAGACGTGGCAGACAACGAGGACATCATCAATGCCAGCAAGAAGAAGATGCACCAGTCCTTGCTCAACGCCCTTATCAACACGACCCATCTGCAAGCCTACAAAGATGCATCCATCAACTTCAGGTATGTGTATCACTCGGCATCCGACCCCTCAAAAATATTATATGAAGACTCATTTACGAAAAAGGATTACGGCAACTGACCGTAATCCTTTTTCGTTGTTGTTCACTTGGTGCCCAAATCAATTTCCTTGTAGGCTACCCGTTGCCTGCGCCACGTGTAGACGCAATGAAGCTTCCCGTCTTTGCCTTGCACGATAGACGGATAACTGTATTGGCTCACCGGCGAATCTTCCAAGTCCATCAAGTGCGTCCAATGCACGCCGTCATCACTGACAGCAAGACTCAAAGGCGTGCGCACATTCTTCGAAGTGCCTGGCACGAGGGACACATTATTATATATAGCCACCTGCCTTCCGTCTGCCAACGTCACTGCATCGGTTCCTGAATTGTTGTTGGGGAGTTCGCTCAACTCCACATCACTCCAGGTATCTCCGCCGTCTGAGCTCCACGAAGTGGCAAGACGCCCATTCCTTGTACGGCAAAGCACCTGTAGCCGTCCGTCCTTGTGCTTCAATATGGAGGGTTGGATGCAAATGATGTCCTTGGCTTTGGCATTTGGAGTCAGCATGTCTACAGAAGGTATCTCCTGCTGCGACTTGACAGGCCCTACATATTTCCATTGGTTGGTTTTCAAGTCAAGTATTTCAAAATGGATTCGCCAGCCACCGCTTTCAGTGCTCGACGGACAGATGAGTCGGTCACCAACCAATTCCGGCTTGTTCTTGACAGGTCCAAGAAATCCCTTTGGCAGCGGTTTGCGCTCCGTCCAGGTCTTTCCGTTATCCGTAGATGTGACATACCATCCCGTCCAATCCTTCACGTTCAGTCCGATCTTGAAGAACAGATAAAGCGTTCCGTTGGGCATCTGATAGAGCACCGGGTTCCAACAAGCCTTACGCTTCAAGTGCTTTCCCTTCATCGACAGGATGGGACCGGCAGACGCCACTGTCGATGAATCTGTGATGCCTGCAAGTAGGGCATCAGCTGTGCCCAAGCGGAAGACACCATCAGCAGCAAGCTGAGGTGCCGTCCATGTGGCCTGTCCGTTGGGTTTACGGCTCACCCAAATGCAAACATCCGGATTGCGTTCTTTCGTTCCCCCGAAATAGGCAGCTACCAAATCGCCGTTCTGTAAGGCTGCGACCGTGGAAGCATGACACTCAGGAAAAGATGCGTGTTCATAGAGAAACTCACTCTTGACAATACGTTTGTCCGTGGTGGGTATGTCTACAGAGAAATGATACTTGCCCGAGCCTACCGACTCGATACGTCCGTCGGGCAGACAGACCTTGGCTGTCACATTGACGGGAATCTCAACATCCCAGTCGAGATGCTGCAATGTCTTGTGCCAACGGCTGACCACCTTTCCATAAGGTGTCTCGTAAGAAACGTCCACATCGTTTGCATCGGGAATCTCAAAGGCCGGTTTCAACAAAAGATGCTTATAGCCCTGTGAACCGGAGTCATTGCGTATGCCACCCAGATACTGGTAGCACCACGTGAGCAGATCGCCCAAGAGCATCACGTGGTTGCCACTGTTCATGCTCGGATTCGCCTTGTCTCCATTCCACAGTTCCCAAGTGGTCGTGGCTCCTTGCTCTGCCATATAGCCCCAAGAAGGATACTGTCTGTTGGTCGCAAGCATGTATGCCACATCGGCAAAGCCATTGTCTGACAAACCGCGCAACAGGAAACTGCAACCGATGACGCCCGTAGGAATTGTGCCGTTGTGTTTCTTGATGATGCTTGTAACCACATTTTTAGCCACCTCTGCACGCAACGAATCGGGAACAATGCCGAAAGAGAGCGCCAAGAGATTGGCTGTGGCTGTATTGTTGGAATAATACACATCATCGGGATAAAGGACATGGCCCGATATCTGTGATGTGCCACGCTTGCAGACAAGCCACCTGTTATTAAACGCACTGATCAGACTCGTGCGGATGTCATTCCAGTTTTTGGCGTCTTCAGCCAAGTTCTGCATGGCAGCAAACTGTGCCAGCACTTGCAGACATCTGATGGTATAAGCCGTAGAGATAAGTTGTCCATCCGTCTTGCGCCAAGCCTCCTTGGCATGGATCTCCTTCAGGTCCTCTGGCGGCACGCACCAATCTCCATATCTGTCCTTCACGACAATTCCCCTCACACAATATCTGTTCAGGATATGAATGATCCACTTGGCGATATAGGGATAGCACTGTTTCACCACCTCCATATCGGCATACTGCTCCTGGAGCATATTGCAGATGAAGGGCAAAGCCGCCGGCCACGACACATCATCGGTATAATAATACCAGAAAGCTGGAGCTACATCGGGGATGGTGCCGTCAGAACGCTGCGCCTCACAGATGTCACGCATCCACTTGGCATAGAGTGTGGCATTATCCAGCGCAAAACTCTCTCCCAATGCGCCAACCGTACGGTCGCCCAACCAAGGCTGGCGTTCGTCACGTTGCGGACAGTCGATCGGCATGCCCTTATAATTACAGATGATACCACGTACGGCATTTGCATACACCTTATTTAATATAGTGTCGCCACACGAGAATTGTCCTGTTACCGCCATCTCGTCGCTTACCTTTTCCGCCTTGAAATCGGAAAGCTTTGCCTTGCGCAATCCGGTCACCTCCACGTATCTGAAGCCATGCGTGACAAATGTGGGATGCCACTGGCGGTTTCGCTCGGTGCCATTACATATATACAAGTCGGTAGCACGGGCACTGCGCAGGTTGTCGGTATACAAGGAATCGCCCGATGGGGTGAGTGTTTCGGCAAAGCGAAGTTGTATCTCGTCGCCCTTATGTCCGCGCACTGCGGTACACAGCCAACCGGAAAGGTTCTCACCCATATCCAGGATATAACGGTTGTCACCCACCTTCTTCATTTCTACAGGCGACACGCTTCCCAGTACGGTCATGCCTGGTGTGGACGTGCCGCGGGGTGTGCCTGTCGGTATAGCCACCCGCTCCGCCTTGTTCCATTTACTGTCGTCGTATCCCACGCGTGCCCAATCACCCAATTCCATGCGGGCATCATACACCTCGCCGTCATATTCATTGTTGGCACGGATAGGACCGTCCGTAGTGATCTTCCAGCTCTCGTCACTGCTGATGACACGATACGATCCGTTTTCATATTCCAGGAAGATGTTCACACGGCATTTGGGTTTGCCAAATGTGGCGACCTTATTGGGTTTGTTTTGTCGCGGAGAGAAATAGCGTCCGTTGCCCAGCACCAATCCCACAGCATTGGCAGAGTCAAGCAACGCCGTGATATCGTAAGCATTGTAGATTACCGTGCGGCGATAATCCGTAGGTATAGGAGTCATCACGCGGTCGCCCACCCGTTGTCCGTTGATATACAATTCATACAAGCCCAAGCCCATCACATAGGCTGTAGCACGAACCACCTTTTTAGGAACGCGAAACTCAGAACGCACATAGCGCGCACTGAGCTGGGTGTGCTGTGCAGCTACGGTATCTCCCGGTGCAGCGTGTTCCCAACCGATCCATCTGCCCGACCAATAGCTCTCGTCTTTCAATCCCACACCGAACTGCGAACATTCACTCCACTCGCTCTGACCTGCCGTTGTGTTGACACGTACCTTCCAAAACACGCGTTGATTGGTGTCCAACGGCTTACCCGCATAGACGATGTTCAGTTGGGCATCAGAACTGACGACGCCCGTATTCCACAAATCAGCCTGCCTCTCATTCAACTTCTCTGGCGAGGAAGCAGCCAAGATTTGATACTGTGTCTGCGTCACATTGCGCTTGTCAGACAACATCCGCCAAGACAACCGGGGAGTGAAGTTGTCCAAACCCAAAGGATTGGACATGCGTTCCACCTTCAAATCAACGACTTCAATGTCTGCCGCCCACGCGACCGCAGGCAACAGCGACATGACCAACAAAAGAAATCTAACCATTATTCTTCTAAATTACGTTTTTCACTAACCTCTTTGAAACCCAGCGAACGTTCATAATCCTTCGCCACGTCCTCAATAATAATCACATAGTCATGGTCTAACAAATGGGCGGGTATCTCCCAACTTTTCCGTTTCCCGTCCACAGCATCCATACCCTTGACCATCTGCACCTTTCCGTCCACAGGGTCATAGACCAGCACCTTTTTCTTGGCACCTGAGATCTTTGTCATATTGACCCGCACGCTACGCCCCGTATAGTTGTAAAGCAACATGTAGTCACTTCCCCGAGTGGCACATATGCGGTCATATTTTGTACCGTTGTCCACCAGCACCCCTTGGTCACCTACGCGATCAAAATAAGGAAAGGCAAGCATCAAGGTCTTGAGATGTTTCATCTGGCGGAAGCCGGGCGACTGCAGGGCTTCATACCAAGGTTTGATGGAATCGAGGGCGCTATAAGCCGGATTACAGCCAGGCTTATAAAACTGCATGATGGAGCAGTGACCGTAGGTATGTCCGCATGATCCTGCAAAGACAGACCAATAGGCATAACGCCGCACATCGCAAGCATGCCAATAGGCGCCATTGGGTTCATGCAGACCTTGAGGTATGTCTTCGTAACTGGGCTCGTCATCAAGGGTCGGCTTTATCGGTTTATAGCTGAAGCTGGAGTCTACATACATCCAACTGTCTTCTTCCGTATTGTCAGGAATCGGATAGTCTTTGTTTCCCATACGCTGTCCATAACGCCGGTGACCGCTCTGAAACATATTGAAGTCGAGCCATTCGCGGTTATTAAACCAACGGGCTGACGTGTAGCGTCCACGAGGATGATAAGTCATCAGATGCTGGTGGTCTATCGACTTGATGGTACGGGCCAGCGCATCCCACACTTCCGGATGTATATCCCCTTGTATGTCACCGCCCATCATCCAGATGATGTTGGGTCGGTCCTTATAGCGTTCGGCAAGGAAACGACCATACGACAGCGCCTGATCTTCATTCATATTACCTGCCTTCACATTGCCTCCCCATATCGCGACCATCCCCACATAAATGCCAAAGCGTTCGGCTGTGCTGATGATATAGTCCATATGGTCCCAATAGGTGTAGCGGTCAGCCATCCGTTTAAATGGTTCAAAGTTGAAGCCGTCAACCAGCGACTTCTCTCCATAGGTATTGAACGACGGTGTGCCGTTCATCACCTGCACCTGCACCATATTATATCCGTTTTGGGCGGCTTGCTGCAGATAGAACGCTACCTCGTCACGGTTCAGCCGTTCCGGCATCAGCCATGCTGTTTCTCCAAGCCAAAAGAAAGGTTTTCCATTAGTGTGCTGCAGATATCTTCCATTGGCAGACACTTGCAGTTTGCCATTCTTCCACGGCAGTTCGACACCACCGCAGACCTGGACTGGGACGATCACTCCCAACAGGAGGAATGCCACATACAATAATCTTCTCATCGTTATATTATATTTTTGTCATTTACTCTTCAACACTTCGGCTGGCACAATTGTAATCTTGCTTTCATCCAACTTGCTTCTGTCCAAATTGAATACCTTGATAAAGAATTCGTACACTGCCTTGCGCTTATTCGGACCGAAGTCGTGACGCTCGCCCGGCAAATGGATATTCATCACTTTTTCTGCTGCACCATAGAATCCATAGATGCGCTTGAGGAAAGGATACTCCATATAAGGCACGGTATGCGTCCAGTCACCGTCGTCGCTGACAATCATCATCGGTTTGGGAGCGAAGGTCGCCGCCAACTCCGGATTGCAGGTACCCCCACAAGCCAACTGAATGGGCATGCCACTCTCGCAAGGACAGCCTCCGTCGAAATGACTGGCAAGATTTACCGTGGGGCACGATGCCGTGAAACGGTTGTCTATCGTTGCGAGCAACACCGTATGTGTGCCTCCGCCTGACCCGCCATTCGCACCAATACGCGAGGTATCAATATCCTTGCGGTGCGCCAGCATCCAGTCGAGCAACACGACACCATTCATGGCCTGCACCACATGGGCACGACTGGTTTCGTGGGCAGCCTTGCCCACTTCCTGTTCGGATTGTCCCCATCCATACAAGTCAAAGTCTACACAAACGGCACCCATACGCGCCAACGTGCCCAGCCTTTGCTGTTGGTCCTCACGATAACGTCCTTCCTTAAAGTGTCCGCCCGGACAGATGATCAGCGGATGCTTGCCTTTCGTCAATGGACTGTAGATCGATCCAAAAACATGCTGCCCCGGCAACGTTTCAATATAGATGTTCTGCACGGAATAGCCGTCATAACGGCGCACCTTTGAAAGATGCGCCGGTTTGTGAACACAACTGTCCAACAAAGGGTCTATACCCAACAGACGACGCACTTCATGGCGCAAGCTGTCACGCCGTACTGACCACTGTTCCACATTACTGTATTTAGCGCTCAGCCAGTCGAGCATCCGCTTGCCCTCTTCGTCACGTCTGCGGGGATAATCATAATGTTTGATACGATACAAACTGTCGTTGATGGGCCAATAGTTGAGGTCGAGAACGGGCAGAATATTGCGCAAGCTCTCCTCCAGGGAATAGGGACGCACCCGAAAATCGGCATAAGTAAGCTTCATGCCTGTCGTATCTACGCCCGTGTAGCGGAACTTCACATGAAAACGTTGCTCAAGTCCGCGCATCACATCGCTAAAAGGTTTGACGTAATGCATTTCGTATGTGCACTGCGCATGCGCCACACATGAAAACGCCACACTACATATCGTCATCAAAAACTTCATATTGCCCCTTTCTCTAATCATGGATACCAAAATCAGCCTGCTGCTGTTCTACCTCGCGCAACAGCTTTTGCTTTTCCTCGTCCTGCATTTTTTCTGATGTGGTCGACTTGAGGTCTGCGGAACGGGATGTTTGCGAGGAAGAAAACGACTTCTGTTCGTCGAAGCACAAACCCTCTTCAGAAGGTGTGCTATAGATTGTCAACTCTGCCTCAGACGGAGCATGCACACCCGGATAGAGCACACGGGCACGTACTTTAATTGTTCCTGCCTTGCAGGTGGAACGCACCAATATCGGTGCAGACCCCCACTCTACCGTTCGCGGATTGGCACAGTTGGTTGCATCACCAATCAGTTCGCCTTCACCCTCCACCGTGAAAGCAATTTCTTCCTTGGCAAGCCTTCGCACGTTGCCACTGTCATCCGTCACCTCAGCCACGACGACAACAAAGTCGGAACCGTCTGCCACCAAAGGTTTGCCCATCGTATCGGCATAAAGGCGCAACTTCGTGCTGCGACGTGAAGGCATGCGCTTATCCGAGCAAACCACCTTGCCGTCGATGATACCTTCTGCCACCATATTCACCTTTTGCCAAGATTTCTTACGGTAGCTGTAATCACGCGCTTCCATGAAATGCCACACATCCTTAAACACCACCGGTTTGTTGGGCATATGCCCTGCAGCATGCTCCACCGGCAATGTCATCACCTTGGCTCCTTCATACATGCTCAGGCGCACGGAGTCGCAATTGCTATACACCGTGACATCTGCCTCTGAAGAGGGCATCATCTCGTGCACGATATAGACCATCGGTCCGCTTTCTACCACATCACTTTGGAATGAAGCGGGCGTCTGACTACGAAACATATAATAGGAATACTTCTTCTGGCGGAACGCATCATAGATTCCTCCCCAGAAGGGATCGGGATGATAGCCCCGTTGATGGTCGAACGGATGCCACAGACAACCGCCGATAAACTGTCCTTTGGAATGATACATGAGGTCGACCGTCTCAGACAAAGCCTCAGCCTGTACCTTCATCGGGCGCTCTCCCCAACTTCTGCTCGCACGGTTCATCGCATTGTGCGCATACCAATCATCCACATAATCACCAAACTCACGGGTGAAGATGCACTGCTTGGGAGGGTTCTTCCGGTCTTCGTCAGCAGGCCAACCATAGACAAGGTCATAGTTGTCCTTCACACCTGACGAATTCAGATCAGCTGACGCAACAGGACGATACGCATAGGGATATTCCTCTTTGGTCACCTGGAGCGCGTCAAGAGCGAACTGCTTTGGGAAATGGGTCTCGTTCAAAATAGGTTCCCACATCAGCACGGAAGGATGGTTGCGGTCCCGACGAATGATATCGCGTGTGTTCTGCTGCACCATTGCCGAGAATTCGGGGGCATTGTTCCAATACTGCCACCCCGGTGTTGTCACGATGACAAACAGTCCCAACTCATCACATGCATCCATAAAGGCGGGATCCTGCGGATAATGAGCCGTGCGGATGATGGTGTAACCAGCATTGCGCAAACGGAGTGCATCACGCCACTGCTGACTATTGGGCATCGCATTGCCCACATAGGCGAAGTCCTGATGGCGGTTGGCACCAAGCAGCTGGTGATAACGCTTCCCGTTCAACCAGAATCCGTCTTTGCCCTTGAACTCAAACGAACGGATGCCCACACGGGTTACGCCTCCGTCAAGACTACGCTTCCCTTGAACCACGCGCGACTGTAGTCTATATAAATAAGGTGTCTCGGGAGACCACAGATGGGGGCGAGTCACCTTGAAATGCTGTACGACAGTTTTCGCCTCTCCCGACTGCAACAAGACAGTTGACGAAGCATAGCCCACACGCTTGCCGTCAGCATCCGCCAAAGAGTTTACTACCTTCACGGTTGACGACGACGCATTGTCATTGCGCACCTCCGTATTGACATAGACATCAGCACTGCGCTCCGTAATGTTTTCATAATGCACAAACACGCCACCGCCTGCCACTTTATTGGCATCAATGGCATCAGTAATCGCCACCTTAGACTTCGCAATCATCCACACATCTCGATAGATACCTCCGTGGTATGCGAAGTCAAGAGCCACCTGAGGTTTGCCCGGCGGATAACTTCCGTCATCGCTATTGTCTGCCATCACCGCTACCACCGCTTTGTCTCCGGATTTCAGTCCACAATCTGTAAGCGAAATGGTGACGGGAAGGAAACCTCCCAAATGTTCCTTCACCTTCTTGCCGTTCACATAGAACACTTGCTTGCCCATGATCGCCTCAAAGTGTAAGGTGACATTCTTGCCTGCTGTTTCCTGAGGCATCGTGAAATGCTTACGATACCAAGCCTTGCCCTGATAGTTTCTGCAGCCACTGGCTTCGGCTGGTTCCAACTTCACACTGTGCGGCGTAGACACTACTTCCCAACGGCTATCATCATATTCTACAGCCTCTGCGCCCTTCACATCACCAAGACAGAAGCGCCAACCTGGGTTGAAGTTCCACACCTGTCTACCGCCATCTGCCAACTGACCGAAGCCAGCAACCGAGGTATAGTTCTTTCTGTTGTTGTCAGCACTCCATACGGCCATGCTGCAAAAAACAAGAATGACTGTCAGTAATCTTCTCATCACAATACCCTCCTACTTCGTTACATATATTTTCTTGCCGTTCTTCACCACAACACCTGTGCTGGTGTCAGCCACACGCTGACCGCCAAGATTGTAAGTGTTGCCACTCTTCTTTTGTGCTTGGTTTTTCACCTGGGTTATACCTGTGACTATACCCTCGCTGTCGAAATAAGAACCTTCACTGGTCAGGAACAACTTGATATTGCCGGGTTTTGTCGAGATAGTGCAAGAATAAGAATAGGTATAGGTTTTGCCTGATGTCGTCGTGATGAGAGCCGTCATGTTCAACACCTTGTCTGTGGTATATTCCAGGGTCATATCAACCAAGGCACCGTTCATATCCTGCTTAAATGTGCTCCAGTCGAAATCATGGGTCACTCCGTCCGACTGATAGTCCGTACCCCATCCGAAAGCGTCATTGCGCAACACGAAATATTCCTTATAACCGTTATTGGCACGCTCATAACTGGAAGTGCATGCCACAAGAATCCAGTTTTTATAATTCTCTTCCATATTGCTATGGTTACGGAACATGAAGCGCAGTTTGCCGCCGGCATTGAGTTTGTAATAGCTTTTGGAGAAATTAAGCCAAAAGCCCAAGTCGGTCGTTTTTATCTGCGACTCGGGGTAATATACCGAAACGGCATCAGTGGCACTCTTGTCTACTTTCAGTGTATATACCTTTGTGAAGGTTTCATCATCCTTGCTGACGGTGAGTGTCATCGCCGCGTTTCCTTCTCCTACCACAGTGCCTCCTTTGGACAATATCTTTGTGTCACTCGACTTCCAACTTACATTCGTGCCCAGATAAGATGTGGGTTGTACGGTGGCATGTGTATAAATGGTAGCACCGTCAGAAAAAGGGATTTCTTGCCGGTCAAAGGTATAGGCGACCGCTGCCATGGCGTCAGCCTTGCTTGCCCAAATTTCCTGCTGGCGGGTAAAACTGCTTTGTCCGATGGTGGTACTGCCGCTTGATGATGAAACAGCAGCGATACACACCGCCGGAATATCAGTATAGTCTATGGTCTGGCGCACCAACACGCCACGATATTCCACACCAGCCAAGGTCAATGTCACATAATCTGTACCTGGTGTGCGTGTCCAGAAACCTTTCTTACTTCCACTCACCGTGCCGTCGGCTGCCAACGTGATGCTGACAGGTTTTTCATAAGAACGGCTATACACATTTTGGTCATACTGATGGATGATAAGTTGGTAGGTGCCTGGTATCTCCTCTGAACTGATGGATGCCTGTTGGGCAATTTGCGCATTGGTTATCGTCTCCCCGTCGAACTCGTAGGGAGCCGCAACGAGCCAGCCTTCATCGTTCAAGAACAGTTGGTGTACACGTACTTCATGACCTTCGTTTCCATCGTTGAAACGTGTGTGGTAGACCACAAACGAACGACCTTCCGTATCGGTGAAGGCTGAATTGTGACCCTGTGCTATTTCCGGAGAAGGCATCGTATTCCACCGATAACCGCCCAAGAGCAACATGCCGCGATTGTCCGCCGCACTTCCGTTCTTGCTGTGATAGTTCAACACATATTTATTATAGATGGCAGATGTGCCCATTGGGTCTACAAAAGGTCCTGTGGGTGACTCTGAACGGAAGATGCGCATCTGATAACCACCCGTACTCTGCAGTTCTCCATAGCTCATGAAGAGGAAGTAATACTTCCCTATCTTCTCGATATAGCTTGCCTCTCCTGACACATAATATCCGCCGGCTATCTTCTTGCCGAAATAAGGGTCGCTCGTACAGTTGGCGTTGGGAGCGCCCGGTGTGGTAGCCGTTCCGTTCACTTCGTAGTCAAATGTATAGGTGTAGTCACGCAAACCATTCTCCTTGTTCAGTCGGAGCATGAAGATGCCACCCGACCAAGAGCCGTAAGACATCCACAGGTTGTCATCGTCGTCATAAAAGACGCAAGGGTCAATACAATTCGGCCAATAGGTTCCCCATTTAGAGCCTACGGAATAACGCGCTGGCAATGCCGTTTCACCCGTCGCTATGCTCAAGTCCGTATGTTTCCAATCGTCGGTCTTCGTATAGCCGTTGTGGTCATAAGTGCCTTGAAAACCCGAGAACACCACGGGACCTTGATACTGCCAGGGACCTTCCACGTTGTCTGCAACGAAACACACGATGCTTGATGCCCAATGGTCTCCATTGAGACTCATATACATGCACCATTTCTTCATCGTCTTGTTCCAGATCACATCGGGAGCCCATTGGTTTCCCTGCACCGTATAGCCAGTGTACTGCCATTCGTGTGCATTGAAGTTGCCAAAGGCTACTTCCTCTCCTTTGCTGTTCTTCACCCTTGTCACCAGGTGTGTATTATATGCGTCAGCATAATTCACGAGGTTGCCTTGTGCGTCCGCAAAAAGACTGTTGGCTGCATCGGTAGCATCCTCGCCAGCCCCGAACAGCGTCCATTTCTGGTAATGGTCGGCAGCCGATGTCTTTCCCCGTCCAAGGTGCGATCCATAAATATAATACTGTACGTTCTTGGGATTGGTAATCGAATCGATAATGATCGACGGGTCATGGCAGGACACCCGTTGTGTGTATGCCCTGAAATGGTAGCTATCGGTCAGTTCACTGGTTGAAAGTTGTGCTTGTGCCACGACTGGCATCACCGCCAGGCACATAGATAGAAAAGTAGATTTCATGTGTAAAGGATTGGTATGGTTGGTATCGTTGTTATTGTTTCCACAAAGGTAGTGGAAATCAAAGACAATACAAAATTAAGTAGTAACTTTATTGTGTATAAAGGCAATAATAAAGAAAGTCCGCAACCCCATGGGTGCGGACTTCCCTATATAAAAACCTTGTTCTTTTATTTGTATTCTTCCCAACTCTTGATGTCTATGTCCTCAAGCTTCACCGTGCAGAACGCGGTGATGAAGGCACTGGCAAGACGTGGGTTGGTAATCAACGGCACGTTAAGGTCGATGGCGGCACGGCGTATCTTGTAACCGTTGGACAATTCACTTGCCGTAAGGTCTTTCGGGATGTTCACCACCATGTCGATTTCATGGTTGTGAAGCATCTCAAGAGCCTTGGGCGCACCCCCCTGTGCTTCTTCTGATGGCCAAAGCACACGGGTGTTCTCTATACCGTTTTCGGTGAGATACTTGCTTGTACCTGCCGTAGCATAGAGCTTATAGCCATGGTTCACCAACATGCGGGCTGCATCGAGCATGTCTGCCTTCTGCTTGGCACTACCCGTAGAGAGCAGTATGGTCTTCTCGGGGATGCGCTGACCGACACTGAGCATACTCTTCAGGAGAGCAGTGTTCGTATCGTCGCCCAAGCAGCCTACCTCGCCCGTAGAACTCATATCAACGCCCAATACTGGGTCTGCCTTCTGCAAGCGGTTGAACGAGAACTGGCTGGCCTTGATACCTACATAGTCGAGATCAAAGAGGTTCTTCTCCGGTTTCTCAACCGGAAGACCAAGCATCACGCGTGTAGCCAATTCGATGAGGTTGATCTTGAGCACCTTGCTCACGAACGGGAACGAGCGGCTGGCACGGAGGTTACACTCGATAACGAGGATATCGTTGTCACGCGCCATAAACTGGATGTTGAACGGTCCGTTGATATGGAGTTCCTTGGCTATCTGACGACCCACTCGCTTCACACGGCGCACCGTTTCCACATACAATTTCTGTGGAGGGAACTGAATGGTGGCATCACCTGAGTGAACACCGGCAAACTCGATATGTTCAGAGATGGCATAAGCGACAACTTCACCGTTCTTCGCCACGGCATCCATTTCGATTTCCTTGGCATGCTCGATAAACTTGCTCACCACCACAGGGTGGTCTTCGCTCACATTGGCTGCCAACTGAAGGAATCTCTTCAACTCGTCTTCGTTTGAGCAAACATTCATGGCCGCACCTGAGAGCACGTAGCTTGGACGTACCAATACGGGGAAGCCCACACGGTCGATGAAGCGGTCAATGTCTTCCATGCTGGTCAGCGCACTCCATTCAGGCTGGTTAATACCATTGTTGGTGAGCATCTGTGAGAATTTCGCACGGTCTTCAGCATTGTCAATATCCTGTGCCTTCGTGCCGAGAATGGGTACTCGCTGCTCATCAAGGCGCATTGCCAAATTGTTAGGTATCTGACCACCCGTTGACACGATCACACCATGAGGCTGCTCCAGATCGATGATGTCCATCACACGCTCGAAAGTCAACTCGTCGAAGTAGAGGCGGTCACACATATCGTAGTCGGTACTTACCGTTTCCGGGTTATAGTTGATCATCACAGAGCGCCAGCCTTCCTTGCGAATGGTGTTCAATGCCTGCACACCACACCAGTCGAACTCTACAGAAGAACCGATGCGATAGGCTCCCGAACCGAGAACGATGATGGAACGGTGGTCGTTTTCGAAAGTGATGTCGCTCTTCACGCCGGCATAGGTCACATAGAGATAGTTGGTCTGTGCGGGATATTCCGCAGCAAGGGTGTCTATCTGTTTCACCACGGGAAGGATGCCATAGCTCTTGCGGAGGTTGCGCACCATAAGTCCGGCTTTTGCCATGCTGTGCAACTCCTGTTCCACACCCACAGCACGTGCGATCTGGAAATCGGTGAAGCCATAAACCTTGGCAGTGCGGAGCAACTCCTTGTCGAGCGTATTGATATTGCACTTCTTCATCGCCTCGTCGATGTCGATGATGTGCTTCAGCTTCTCAAGGAACCACTTGTCGATTTTGGTCAGATTATGGATGTCGTCCACAGTATAACCCTTGTGCATCGCCTTGGAGATGACAAACACGCGCTTGTCGGTAGGCTCACGGAGAGCGGCATCAATGTCGTCGATCTCCAGCTCCTTGTTCTCCACAAAACCGTGCATGCCCTGCCCGATCATACGAAGACCCTTTTGTATCGCTTCCTCGAAGTTGCGGCCGATAGCCATCACCTCGCCGACAGACTTCATAGACGAACCAAGTTCCTTGTCTACGCCACGGAATTTGCTGAGGTCCCAACGGGGTATCTTGCAGACCACATAGTCGAGGGCAGGTTCGAAGAATGCACTCGTGGTCTTGGTCACTGAGTTCTTCAGTTCAAAGAGTCCGTAGCCCATGCCGAGCTTGGCAGCCACGAAAGCCAAAGGATAACCTGTAGCCTTGGAAGCCAAAGCCGATGAACGGCTCAAGCGGGCATTCACCTCGATCACACGATAGTCTTCGCTCTTGGGGTCGAAAGCATACTGCACGTTACACTCACCGACGATGCCGATATGACGGATAATCTTGATCGAGAGCGCACGCAGTTTATGATACTCGCTGTTGGTCAGTGTCTGGGAAGGTGCAATCACAATACTCTCGCCCGTATGGATGCCCAGCGGATCGAAGTTTTCCATGTTGCAGACCGTGATACAGTTGTCGTAGCGGTCGCGCACCACCTCGTATTCTATTTCCTTCCAGCCCTTCAAACTCTTCTCCACCAACACCTGCGGTGAGAAAGAGAATGCCTTCTCGGCGAGTTTGTTAAGTTCTTCCTCGTTGTCGGCAAATCCGGAGCCAAGACCACCCAAGGCATAAGCTGCACGGATGATGACAGGATAGCCCAGGTCGGCAGCAGCCTTGCGGGCATCTTCGATGTTTTCGCAAGCCTCACTCTTGATGGTCTTCACGTTGATTTCGTCCAACTTCTCAACGAAGAGCTCACGGTCTTCCGTGTCCATGATAGCTTGTACGGGCGTTCCGAGCACTCTTACGCCATACTTTTCAAGCACGCCGCTCTTGTAGAGTTCCACACCGCAGTTGAGTGCAGTCTGTCCTCCAAACGACAACAAGATGCCGTCCGGGCGTTCCTTTTCGATGACACGCTCTACGAAGTAGGGCTGCACGGGCAAGTAGTAGATCTGGTCTGCCACACCCTCTGAAGTCTGTACGGTAGCGATGTTAGGATTGATCAACACCGTGCGCACCCCTTCTTCACGGAGTGCTTTGAGTGCCTGCGAACCTGAATAGTCAAACTCGCCAGCTTCGCCAATCTTCAATGCACCCGAGCCAAGGAGCAATACTTTCTTTATATTTTGGTCTTTCATCTTCTTTACTTTAATGTTTCAACGAACTTATCAAACATAAACTCCGTATCTACCGGTCCGGAACAAGCTTCAGGGTGGAACTGTGACGAGAACCAAGGGTTCGTCTTGTGCTTGATGCCCTCGTTCGAGCCATCATTCATATTGACGAAAAGTTCCTCCCATTCATTGCCAAGTGTCTTGGCGTCCACAGCATAGCCATGGTTCTGGCTGGTGATATAGCAGTGGTCTGTGCCTACCATGCGCACCGGTTGGTTGTGTGAACGGTGTCCGTACTTCAACTTATAGATTTGCGCACCGCCAGCCTTGGCAAGCAACTGGTTGCCCATGCAGATACCGCAGATAGGCTTGTTGCTCTGGCTCATCTGCTTGCGGATGATGTTGACGGCATCCTCACACATGTCAGGGTCACCGGGACCATTTGCCAGGAAGAGTCCGTCGAAGTCCATATTCGTATAGTCATAGTTCCATGGCACGCGGATCACTTCCACGCCACGGTTGATGAGACAACGTATGATATTGTTCTTCACGCCGCAATCCACAAGCACGACCTTCTTGCCTGCGCCTTCATTGTAGCGGATGATTTCCTTGCAGCTCACCTTGTCTACGAAGTTGACGCCTGCATAGTTGGCCTCGGGAATGTTGTCGGGCTCATCGTCAAAGAGTATCTTGCCCATCATCACGCCATGCTCACGGAGCACTTTGGTCAGTTCGCGCGTGTCGATGCCTGTAATGCCGGGCACGTGTTCGCGCTTCAACCAGTCTGCCAGACTCTCCACGGCATTCCAGTGGCTATAGTTCTCGCTATAGTCTGCCACGATGATTGCCGAAGCATAGATTTTGTCACTCTCCATGAACGTGGCAATGCCATTGGACTCTACGGTAAACGGGGGCACACCATAGTTTCCCACCAGCGGGTAAGTAAGCGTCATCAACTGACCCGCATACGAGGGGTCGGTAAGGCTCTCGGGATAGCCCATCATCGCCGTGTTGAACACGACTTCACCAGCTACCGGTTGGTCATAGCCAAACGATTTGCCGTGAAATTTCGTTCCGTCTTCCAGTACTAAAGTTACGTTTCTCATCTCTATATTGTTTCGAGTATATTTCTTTTTTCGGTTATTTCATGTCGTAGTATTTCTCCACGTAGTTGATAAATGCCTGGTTGCAAAGCTTCATGCCGCCCGGTGTGGGATAGTCGCCCGTGAAATACCACTTGCCTTTGTGGTTGGGGATGGCTGTTTCCAGTCCTTCGATAGACTGATAGACCAGTTCTACCGGTGTGGTCATACCTTCTGGACGAAGCATCTCCACAATTTTATGGTTGATCTCATCCACGGTGAACGGCTTGTAGATGGCCTGCACACAGTTGCGCATCTCTGCCTTTGGTTTCTGAAGTTCTGCCTTGCAGTTGTGGTAGGTCTGCTCCACCAAGTCGAACAAGCCACGCTCCTTGATCAGTTCAATCGTGGCACGGAACACGCAGAACTCCTCCAGTCTCGGCATGTCGATGCCGTAATAGTCGGGATAGCGTATCTGCGGACTACTGCTCACCACGATAATCTTCTTCGGATACAGGCGGTCGAGGATCTTGAGGATACTCTCCTTGAGCGTAGTGCCACGCACGATACTGTCGTCGATGATTACGAGGTTGTCCACGTGTGGGGTAATGCTTCCATAGGTGATGTCATATACGTGGGACGCCAAGTCATTGCGCGAGTTGCCCTCGGTGATGAAGGTGCGCAGCTTGATGTCCTTCCATGCCACCTTCTCACTGCGCACATACCGCGCAAGTATTTTGACAAGTTCTTCGTGCGAAGGCGTATGTCCCAAGTTCTCCAAAGCCTTCACCTTCTCGTCGTTGATATACTTCTTGAAGCCCTTGAGAAGTCCGTAGAATGCCACCTCTGCAGTGTTGGGGATAAACGAGAACACGGTGTGCTCGGTGTCATAGTCTACAGCACGTAGCACGTTGTCGGTCAGTTGGTAGCCCAGTTTCTTGCGCTCGCTATAGATGTCGGCATCAGAGCCACGGCTGAAATAAATACGTTCGAAGCTACAAGCCTGGTCACCGCGCTGTGGCATGATTTCTTCAACGGTACATTCGCCATTGCGCTTCACGAGCAATGCGTTTCCGGGCTTGAGTTCCATGATCTCTTCCTTCTCCAAGTCGAAGGTGGTCTGGAGCACAGGGCGCTCGCTCGCCAAGACGATGATTTCATCATTCTTATAATAGAACGCAGGACGAATGCCCCAAGGGTCGCGCATGGAGAACATCTCTCCGCTACCGGTCAGACCGCACATCACATAGCCGCCGTCGAAGTCGGTCATGGTCGACTTGAGCACATTGCTCATCTTCACATGGTTGTCTATATAGTCGGTGATGTCGGTTCCCTGGAGTCCCATTGCCTCGGCTTCCTTGAAGTTGCGTTCTACCTCACGGTCAAGTCTATGTCCCATATATTCGAGCGTGATGTAGCTGTCGCTGTAGATGCGCGGACACTGACCCATGCTGGTGATCTTGTCGAAGATCTCGTCGATGTTAGTCATGTTGAAGTTGCCGCACAGGCAGAGGTTCTTTGCTCTCCAGTTGTTGCGCCGCAGAAACGGGTGAACATAAGAAAGGCCACTCTTTCCGGTAGTTGAATACCGAAGGTGGCCCATATACATTTCACCAGCAAAAGGAAGGTTCTTCTTCGCGAAGTCAGCGTCGGCAAGTTGCTCTGCCGTCAAACCCTTATAGTTAGACTGCACAGTACCGAAGATTTTAGTGATGGCATCCTTGCCCTCGGCGCGCTCGCGGAACATGTATTCCGATCCGGGCACAGTGTCGAGTTTCACACAAGCCATACCAGCACCTTCCTGACCGCGGTTGTGCTGCTTCTCCATCATGAGATAGAGTTTGTTCAAGCCATACATCCACGTGCCATACTTTTGTTGATAGTATTCCAGTGGTTTGAGCAGCCTCACGAGCGCCACGCCACATTCATGCTTCAATGGTTCCATTATTATCCTTTGTCTTATATATATCTGTTGTTGTCTTATTCTACGGTTACCGACTTCGCCAAGTTGCGCGGCTGATCCACATTCTTTCCCTTGCAGATTGCCACATGGTATGCCATGAGCTGCAGCGGGATAGTTGAAATGAGCGGTTCGAGACATTCCATCACGGGAGGTATCTCCAGCACCTCGTCTGCCACCTGACTGATGGTATCGTCGCCTTTGGTAACAATGGCGATGACCCTGCCTTGGCGGGCTTTCACTTCCTGTATGTTGCTGAGCACTTTCTCATACATGGCATTGTGGGTGGCAATGACCACCACAGGCATATCGGAGTCTATCAATGCGATAGGTCCATGTTTCATCTCTGCTGCCGGATAGCCTTCTGCATGGATATAACTGATTTCCTTCAGCTTCAATGCACCCTCTAATGCTACGGGATAGGAGAATCCGCGACCCAGGTAGAGGAAGTTACGCGCATAGGTGAATATCTTTGAGAGAGTCTGTATCTGGTCGTTGAGCTTCAGCACTTCACGCATCTGGTCGGGAATGTTACCAAGTTCTTTGACGATCTCTTCATATTCGGTCTGCGACAGCGTGCCCTTCGCCTTACCCAAAGCAAGGGCAAGCATGGTGAGCACTGCCACCTGACCTGTAAACGCCTTGGTAGAAGCCACACCGATTTCGGGTCCCACGTGGATATAGGAACCTGTGTCTGTGGCACGGGCGATACTCGAACCGACCACATTGCAGATGCCATAGATAAAGGCACCCGACTTCTTGGCAAGTTCTATGGCAGCCAGGGTGTCTGCGGTCTCACCGCTCTGTGAGATGGCAATCAGCACATCATCGGAATTGACCACAGGATTGCGATAGCGGAACTCGGAAGCATACTCCACCTCAACCGGCACGCGGCAGAAGTTCTCGATAAGTTGCTTACCGATGAGTCCTGCATGCCACGAGGTGCCACAAGCTACGATAATGAAACGCTTGGCATTGAGCAGTTGGCGGCGATAGTCGATCACAGCACTCAGCACCACATGCTTGGCTTCCTGTATCACACGACCGCGCATGCAAGTGGCAATACAATCGGGTTGCTCGAAAATCTCCTTCAGCATGAAGTGGGGATAACCGCCTTTCTCTATCTGTCCGAGGTTCAGGTCAACGGTCTTCACCTCGGGGTTGAGCTTCACATTCTGTATGTTCACCACCTTCAAGGGTTCTCCCCTGCGCAGCACGGCGATGTTACCGTCGTCGAGATAGACCACCTTGTCGGTATATTCCACAATCGGGGTGGCATCAGAACCGAGATAGAATTCTCCGCCTTTGCCGATACCCACTACCAGTGGACTTTGCTTGCGGGCAGCAATAATCTGATTGGGGTCGCGCTTGTCGAGCACTGCAATGGCATAGGCACCAATCACCTGATGGAGCGCCAACTGTACGGCTGTAAGCGTGTCGAGGTTTTTCTTCACCTGGATGTATTCAATCAACTGCACGAGCACTTCCGTATCGGTATCCGATTTGAAGGTCATGCCCTTGTCCATCAGTTGCTTTTTGAGTTCGGCATAGTTCTCGATAATGCCATTATGGATAAGCGCGAGATTTTTTGACTGTGAATAGTGAGGATGGGCGTTGACCTGAGACGGAGCGCCATGGGTTGCCCAACGGGTGTGGGCGATGCCTATTGTGCCGCTGACGTTCTTGTCTTCACAATAGTGTTCCAAATCGGAGACCTTACCCTTTGCCTTATAGACGTTCAGGTCGCCATTGTCACCAATCATGGCAACACCAGCACTGTCGTAGCCGCGATATTCAAGACGTTTCAGTCCCTTAACGAGAACAGGGTAAGCCTGTTCGTTACCCAAATATCCTACTATTCCACACATAATTATATTATATAATAATGATGTTCTTTTCCAATAAATGCCAGTACGCAGGACCGCATACTGGGTTGTGATAACATTAAACTCTGCAAAAATACACCTATTTTTCGGAATTGCCAAATGTTTGTCTATTATTTGTAGGAAAATATCTCGCCGGCTCTTTCACGCAAAGACAACCTGTTTGATGAACAAGCACCACTATCTTTGCCTTTTTATAAAGCCAAAATCTCCGTTCCGTACTACGGAATGTACATTCCAAACAAGCGAACGCACATTCCGTACTTCGGAACGCACATTCCGTAGTACGGAACGGAGATTTAAGTTAGCTGCATGTACAAATAAACTGGTCTTCAAGCAGAATTCAACCTAACTTCCATGAACCGTTAACCGACCTTCCACCGAGCGCAAACCCATACCTACAAAAAAATCCCGTCCGGCATAACCGAACGGGACTGATATGTTTGACACCGTCAAAATTCTATTAATAGAACTTGAAGTAGTTACGTGCGTTGTTATAGCTGATGTCTTCCACCATGCGAGCGAGAGACTCCTGGTCGTTGGGGAGCAGACCGTTCTCCACATCGTTGCCGAGCAGGTTACAAAGCAAACGGCGGAAATACTCATGACGAGGATAGCTCAAGAAGGAGCGGGAGTCGGTGAGCATACCCACGAAGCGTGACAACAGACCGAGCACTGAGAGAGCATTCATCTGACGGGTCATACCATCAAGCTGGTCGTTGAACCACCAACCTGAACCGAACTGTATCTTGCCTGGGCAAGAACCATCCTGGAAGTTACCCAACATCGTAGCAATAACCTCGTTGGCACATGGGTTCAAGCAATAGAGAATGGTACGTGTGAGCTTGCCTTCAGCATTCAAGTGGTTGAGGAAGTGGCTCATGGCACGTGCTGTGGTGAACTCTCCGATAGAGTCGAAACCTGTGTCAGGACCGAGCTTGTCATACATCAAGCTGTTGTTGTCGCGGATTGCGCCATAGTGATACTGCTGTGTCCAGTCGCTTGCATAATCCTGCTCTGCCATGATGGTAAGGATGCAGTGCTTGTATTTACGCACGTCATCGCTGGTGATTTGCTGACCACGCATAGCCTTCTCAAAGATGGTTTCAATCTGAGAGTCTGTGTAAGGCTCATCATAGAACTCTTCAATACCGTGGTCGGAAAGACGGCAACCGTTCTCATGGAAGAAGTCGTGACGTTTCTGGAGTGCGTCTACCATATCCTGGAACTTGTTGATTTCGATGCCAGCTACCTCGCCAAGCTTGTTCACATAGTCTGCGAAGTCAGGCTTCTCGATGTTCATAGCCTTGTCAGGACGCCATGCAGGAATCATCTTTATCTCGAAACCGCTCTCACGAGTCTGCTTGTGGTAGCGGAGATCGTCAATAGGATCATCTGTGGTGCACACACACTCTACGTTGTAACGGCGCATAAAACCGCGTGCGGTGTATTCGGGCTGCTGGAGTTTGGCATTACACTCATCGAAGATTTCACGTGCAGTCTTGGGACTGAGTTGCTTGTCGATACCGAAAGCAGTCTTCAGCTCAAGGTGTGTCCAGTGGTAGAGCGGGTTACGGAATGTATAAGGCACCGTTTCTGCCCACTTCTCAAATTTCTCCCAGTCGGTGGTATCCTTGCCTGTGCAGTACTTCTCATCTACACCATTGGTACGCATAGCACGCCACTTGTAGTGGTCACCGCCAAGCCAAAGCTCTGTGATGCTCTTGAATTTGTGGTCATTGGCCACCATCTCGGGGATGAGGTGACAGTGATAATCAATGATTGGCATCTTAGCCGCATGGTTGTGGAAAAGGTCCTGCGCAGTCTTGGTTTCAAGCAGGAAGTTTTCATCCATAAACTGTTTCATCTTATTTCTTGTTTTAAGAGTTATTTGATATTGTCTTATCTTCGTTGTTTGTTTTGCAAATATACGGCATTTTTTTTTTATCCACGGAATATTTAAACTATATTTGCAAAACTTTTTACGCAAACGATGTCGTACCTCATATTATAAGAAACAACAGCATGAAAAATCAGCGCACGGGAAAAGTTTTGTTGATATACACCGGTGGGACAATAGGTATGGGATGCAATCCGCAGACGGGAGCCCTCGAACCACTCGACTTCAACCATCTCATCAGCCGCCTGCCCGAATTCAAACAGTTGACAACAGGCGTAGACACCTATCAGTTCAATCCGATTATCGACTCCAGCGACATGACCCCGCGTTTGTGGGCACAACTTGTGCGCATCATTGCTGACCGCTACGACCGCTACGACGGTTTTGTTATCCTGCACGGCACCGACACCATGGCGTATACGGCATCCGCCTTGTCTTTCATGCTTGAGAACCTGACCAAGCCCGTCATCCTGACCGGCAGTCAGTTGCCCATCGGCATGCTACGCACCGACGGCAAGGAGAACCTCATCACCAGCATCGAGATTGCTTCCGACCACAAGGAAGACGGCACACCATGCGTGCCTGAAGTATGCATCTATTTCAGCGGACGCTTGCTCAGAGGCAACCGCAGCACCAAGCAAAACGCAGATGAGTTTGAGGCTTTCTCCAGTTTCAACTATCCCGACCTCGGACAAGCTGGCGTGAACATCAAGTATAGCGACCACCATATTCTGCAGCCAGACTACACCCGTCCGATGATACCCCACTTTGCCATCGACTCCAACGTGGTGGTGTTCTCTCTTTTCCCCGGCATACAGGAAAGCATCATCCGCCATGTGCTCGATGCGCCCGAACTACGTTCCATCGTGATGCGCTCGTTCGGTAGCGGCAATGCGCCACAAAACCCATGGCTGAAGCATATCCTTAAAGAAGCCACCATGCGGGGCGTAACTGTGGTGAACATCAGCCAGTGCATCCGCGGCAATGTAGTGATGGACCGTTACGACACGGGGTACCAACTCAAAGATGCCGGTGTATTGAGCGGCTACGACAGCACTGTAGAGAGTGCCGTCACCAAGTTGATGTATCTGCAAGCCATATACAATGACCCCCGCCAGATACGCAATGCCATGGCCCGCTCCTTGGCGGGAGAGATTACGATACCCTGACGGGGGAGAACATATGAAACGTACATGAATGGCTTTCGCCAAAGGGAATGAAAAGGGGTGCCCATCC